>JABUUR010000172.1 GCA_021443065.1 Fibrobacter sp. | reverse complement strand
CGGGGAGCCGGGATCTCTTCTGTCACCCTGGAGGGGCAGGGCCCCGATAGGGTCCAAAGTGGTTGCAGTCCTCCCGGTCCCTGTATGGGGAGGATCTATAGCAACGAATAGAACCTGGGGGCGACAGCATCCAGACTTTTTTATTTTACATTTAGAACATGACATCGGCGAATCCAGAAAATCGGGAATATGCAGATTCCCTCTACCACATGCTCTACTTGTGCCGTTGCGCAGTGTGCGTCGAACCGGCCAGCGCAGCCGCAGTATCTGGCATGGATTTGCCCAAGGTTTTTGCCCGCTGTTGCGAACACAGTGTAGAGTCCATGGCCTTCGAGGTTCTGGCAGACGTTTTAACACAAGGCAATCTGCAGGGCCAGGGCGAACTCCACACCTTAAAAAACAGCCCCCTGATAAAAGAATGGCAGTCCCGGCGGGATTCCTCGGTGCGAAAGGCGATATTGCTGGACGCCATGCGCAGTTCCCTGTACAAGTTCCTGGACCAGATCGGGGCGTGGCACGTATCGCTGAAGGGCATAGTGCTCAAGGACTTGTACCCCAAGGTGGGTATGCGCCAGATGGCCGACAACGACGTGCTTTTTGACGACAAATTCCGGGAGCAGGTGCGCGACTGGTTTGTAGCCCAGGGCTTTACCGTACAGCTTTACGGTGTGTCCAATGAAGACGTTTATCTCAAGGAACCCATCTACAATTTCGAGATGCACACCAGGCTTTTCGATGGAGACCGTCACAGCGATCTGCAGCGTTACTTTGAAAATCATCGTGGTGAATTTTTACGGGACGAAGACTTTTACCTGTACCTGGTGACCCACGAGTTCATGCACTACCGCAGTTGCGGCACCGGAATCCGCTCCCTGACAGACCGTTACGTTTACCTGTCCCACCACCACCTGGATTTTGACTACGTTCAAGGGGAGGCCGCCAAGATTGGCCTTGCGGAATTCGAACTGGCATCAAGGCTGTTGGTGCAAAAAGTGTTCAGCCCCGACTTTGACATGGCCGCACTGAATGTCGAAGAACAGAAAATGCTGGACTACTACCTGACGTCGGGCACCTACGGCACAGATGCCAATGGAACCGAAAACGCACTGGAAAAAAAGACAAGGGCCACGGGATCCAAGACCTTCGGCAAAATTCTTTTCGCCCTGGGCAGGGTGTTCCCTTCCCGTGGCGGAATGGCTGTGTGGTGCGAACTGAACGCCCCCGCCCTTAAGTCCCGTTGGATGCTGCCTGCAGCGTACATCTGGCGCATTGCCCGTTCCATTTTCGTAAGCAAGACAGCCCGAAAAACGCAGAACGAAATCAAACGAATCTGGAAATATTGAGCATATTTTTTGCACAATATCACATTTTCTTGGTAATAGAACGCAATAAAGCCTACAAAACTGTTACA
Organism: Fibrobacter sp.; assembly: GCA_021443065.1. GTDB lineage: Bacteria > Fibrobacterota > Fibrobacteria > Fibrobacterales > Fibrobacteraceae > Fibrobacter. The sequence continues at coordinate 2,020 of JABUUR010000172.1, read as the reverse complement.
AATGCCTTGGCAGCTTTGCAAATACAGCCCATTATATTTATATTTACAAGGGTAAAGATAGCTCGGAGCCTAGCCCAAAGGAGCCTAACCTATGAAATTTGATAAAGAAAATTTGCCTGCCAAAAAGCCTTACCAAAAGGCTTGTATGCAGATTGTGGAAATCGATGTCGAAGATGTGGTGAGAACAAGCGGTCTCCAGCCTCAACCTCAAATCAATAATTTCAAGAAACAAGGCACCGACGACTGGTTTTAACAAAGGGAGCTTAATCATGAAGTATTCAACAAAGATTTTTGGTTCCCTGGCAGGCGTTTTGGCACTCTCCATGGCAGCAGGGTTTGCATTTGTGGGCTGTTCCGACAGCACCTCCGCCGAAGAACACCTGGTGCCCATGACCATTAGGGCCTATTTGCCCGAAGATGGCCTCAAGACTTTGAAAAAGGCCAAGACCGTGCCAAGCACTGGCACCACCGTTGCTGTAGCTTACGAAGACACCGACGAAGAAATTGTAGTGACATGGCAAGAAGGCGATAAATTCGACCTCGTTATAAACAACACGCACTATGAGTTCACCGCAAATAGTATCGATGGTAACGGAAATGTGGCCAAGTTCACAGGCAACGTTCCGGGAGGTACCGACTGCACCGAAGGCTGCGATGCGGTGTACCCTTCGGGCTGGAATGTCGACAAGTTGGATTCCTTGACAAATGTCGAACAGGCGGGGACATTGGCAGGACTTAAGGACGTGGCTGTCATGGCAGGCACTGTAACCATCGGTCAAGACACCACCCTGCATTTTGAACAGAAGGTGGCATTGGTTGACCTGACCATGCCTAATGCCGGAGACATTCGCAAGGTAGGCATCAAGGACGATTCTGGCAACGAGTATTTCGCCAAATTCAGTTCTGCCGTGAATCCGCAAAATGTGATTGTAGCAGTACCGCCAACAACATTCGAGAGTTCCGTGACGTTGTTCTCCGAAAACTCGAAGGGCGTTCAATATGTCTACACCAGGGAATTAAAAAAAGGTTCCAAGAGTCTCGAAAAAGCCAATTATTACGCATTTGATTTTTCTAGTGTAGAAAGCAAGAGCTACGCCGAGGGGATCGAAGTGGTGGATATGGGTGAGGACTGTGGTGGAATCTGGGCGAAGGAAGATTATGTGAAGGATTCAAGTGGTGTAAGTTATGTCTATTTTTCTGCTTATGCTGCAGGAGTTGCGGGTATTGGTAGAAATGTTACAGAACCAGATAAATTTTCCTATACTGTAGAATATTTCTTACGTAAGCTTAGTGAACAAGATGGCTACCATACTAGCGATTTTACTGGCAAGGTTAGTTGGTACGCACCTTCACCAGATGAATTTTCAAAATTGCTGAACTGCCTTGTTTCGAATTCCGATGGCAAGCAGTTTCGTTACAACGACAATACAGTTACCTTTACAGAGCCCGGTGATGGCTACTGGACCAATGCAAGAGAATCAGGAAACGCAGGAAAAGCATCCATTTACAAATATACAAGAAAGAAGAAAACTGATCCTTACAAATGGGCAGAACAAACAGGCGAAGACTCAAAGCAACATCACCGCCTCCACCTGATTTACAGGCCCAATTAAATCTATTTTCCAAAACCCACAACCCTCCCCACCCCGGGAGGTTTTCTTTTTAGTCCAATTCATAGCCCGCTTTCGCATACAAGCTAAAGCCCCCCTTCTCCCATTGTCATCCCGGGCTTGCCCCGGGACCTCCCTTGCCCTGTCATCCCGGGCTTGACCCGGGATCCCCCTTGTACCCTTCTTCCACTGTCATCCTGGAGACCCGTAGGGTCGATAGGATCCATCGTTGGTAGGGGATTGAATCAAAAAACGATTTTGGCTCAAATGCAAAAGTCCGTGTTTAAATCACGCGAATTGTACTACGTATCAAATGCGGGGCTCAAAAATAAAAATGCAAGCATTTTTGTCTTATTCGCCCTACGCATTTGTTGTTCGCATCTAACGATGCTCACGGTTTTTAAAGATTT
>JABUUR010000133.1 GCA_021443065.1 Fibrobacter sp. | reverse complement strand
AATCGTCTCTTTGAGCCTCCAGGATGACAGACTTGAATGTTATAAGCCACCCCCTCTGTATTATAAAAAGACCAGCGATTACTCGCTGGCCTTTTCAACATTCTTAGACGAACAAAAATCTACCCTTCGTAGTCCTCGCCGCCGCCCCAACCGTCGATGTCGGAGCCCGCGCGACCCAAGGTTGCGCCGCCGAGGATTTCGTCAATACCCTTGTCTTCGGTTTCATCCTCTTCTTCATCGAAGATGGAGGCTTCGTCCAGTTCGGTATCTTCGTTAGGTACGATCGGTTCGTTGTCCAAATCGTCGTTGCTAGCTTTCTTTCTTGCCATGAACAAACTCCTTTAAGATGGCTTCCGTAAAATCTCTATCGTATAGTAACTTATTTTTGTCAAAAGAGAAATACTTTTTATAAAAAAAGTGATTTTTTTTGTACAAAATGATTTCAATAATGATTTTTACTTTCGAATTTGGCCGTTTCCGCGTAAAATCCACTTGTAGGTGCACAGACTTTCTACGCCCATGGGCCCGCGGGCGTGAATCTTGTCGGTGCTGATGCCCACCTCGGCCCCCAGACCGTATTCGCCTCCGTCGGCAAATCGCGTGCTGGCGTTCAACATGACACTGCTGGAGTCCACATTGGCCGCAAAAAACTCCTGGGCCACTTCGTCTTCGGCGACGATTGCCTCCGTATGGCGGCTGCTGTACTTTTCGATATGCTCGCAGGCTTCCTCCACGCCGTTTACGAACTTGACGCTTGACTTGAGGGCAAGGTACTCATGGTGGTAGTTGCTTTCGTCCCCAATGTCTGTTATGTTTGGCAATTCCCTTACGCATTCTGCGTCACCGTAAAATTCAACGCCCTTGTCCTGGAGGGCCTTCACCAGTTCCAGAACCGCGGTCTTGCCCAGGGAGCGGTCAAAGAGAACGCATTCCATGGCATTGCAAACGCCGGTGCGCTGTGTCTTTGCGTTAAGGAGGATTTCCCGGGCCTTGCCCAGGTCGGCGGATTTGTCTACATACACGTGGCAGATTCCGTTGAAATGCTTGATCACGGGAATCTTGCTCTGTTCCACCACGGCGCGGATCAGCCGTTCGCCACCCCGGGGGATTACCAGGTCCAGGTAGTCGTTCATCTGGAGGAGTTTGGTCACCAAGGCGTGGTCTGGGTTTTCTACAAGTTGAACGGCGTCGGCATCAAGGCCGCATTCTGTCAGGGCACTGCGGAAAATTTCTGCAAGCATTTTGGAACTGTTCAAGGACTCCTTGCCACCGCGGAGCACCACCGCGTTTCCGGACTTGAAGCAGAGGCATGCTCCGTCGATGGTCACGTTGGGGCGACTTTCATAGATAAAGAAAATGGAACCCATGGGGACTGCGACACGGCTGATTTTTATTCCGTTCTTCAGTTCGCGGGCTTCCAGGACCTTGTCCAAAGGGTCTGCAAAAGCTGCGATTTCCTCGGCACCCTTGGCCATGGCTTCAATTCGTGCATCGTTCAATGTGAGGCGGTCCATCATGGAGTCGCTGATTTTCCCTGCGTTTGCGTCCAGGTCCATTTTGTTCGCTGCAAGTATTTCTGCTTTTTTCTGGCGGAGTTTTTCTGCCATTAGCCTTAAAACGGCATTGCGACTTTCCGCCTTCAGGGTGCGAAGGTTTTTAGATGCCTTCCGGGCGTTTTTTGCAAGAGCTTCTGCGTAAACTTCTATATCTTCCGTATTCATGGGGGTAAATATAGATAAAGCTTAATAAAATCAGGTGTAAACCCAAAATTCATGTTTAAAAAACGCGCCGATCAAACATGTTTGAATCGGCATGTCCGGGCCGGTAGGACAGCGCTACGCAGCAGTGTTAGGCTTAATTCGCCTCGGGTGTCATCCCCGGCTTGACCGGGAATCTAGCCTGTAAAATGAATCGTAACTTAACGGATGCGGACCATTTTTTTTTTCGCTTTTTTATTCTATTCGAGCCGTTTTAGTGTAAAACATTATTAAATTTGAGCAAATTTTTACATTCCCACAGGAGGAAAATATGAAGAAGTTGTTGTTGCTGGTTGCCGCTGCAGCCTTGATGTTCACCGGTTGCTCCAAGCCTCGCATGCACGTGGACCCCAGCTGGACCGATGTTCCCCAAAAGATTACTGTGCTGGTCACGCCCCCGTACGTCAAGAATACGGACGACATGTACGACGATTTCCTGGGTGAATCCGAGTTCAACGACTGGTTCGTGGAATTTGTTGATTTTAGTTTCTCCGAACACTCTGCATCCAAGGCCAAGGTCCAGTATGTGGACGAAAAGATTTTTGACATGACCGAAATGACCTTGGGTAACAAGAGGGTTCGTTTCCCCCTGCCCAATACCGATAAGATCGAAGGCCTTTCCGGAATCGTCGTCTCCATCCATCCCACCACATTCTGGCGCCAGACCGTCACCGTCTACAATGCCTACGGCTACACCACCCACACATCCCTTGACGGCGACCTGAAGTACTCCATCGTAAATGCCGATGACCACAAGGTCTTGGCCTACGGCCTTGCCAAGGATAGAAGCAGCTTCGCCTTTGCAATGACCAAGAGCAACTGGGAGGCTTTGGCAGAAGCCCTGGTACGCAAGGTTGTCCAAAAGACCCCGTTGCAGAAATAAGATATTAAAAAGCGATTCAAAAGGTATGGTTACGTAGAGTAGTCCCGGCTTCTTAGTCGGGATTTTTAATTTAAAAGGATATTTTTTTGAAAATTATTGCACTATTTAAAAAAAATGGGTATATTAAAATTATTCCAATTTGGAATACTCTTGTAAAAAGAGAAATTATATGAGGACTCGGGTTTATGAATCGTTATGATTTAGTTTTGTTAGGGCTCATTCTTGAGCACGAGCGCAGCGGTTACGACATTATTAGCGAGGTGCGTGAACGCGAACTGGATCGCTGGGCTAACCTTAGTACTTCTACGGTATACAACCGTCTGACTACCTTGGAAAAGAACGAATGCATTGTCGGGCGTACCGAACGGGATGGAAACCGCCCCGAACGTGTGGTTTTCAACATTACGGAAAAGGGCAAGGATGTTCTCAAGAAGGAAGTCCTTAAGCATTTGACCGGCTTTAACGACGATCCCCGTACCTTGGGCTTTGCCTTCCTTTTCGGGGCAGACAACAAGGAGCTGATCCGCACGTTGGAAGCCCATGAACGTAGGCTTGTCCAAGAGATTGAAAACCTGGAAAAGATGATTGCCGAAGAACCTCGCCCCACCTTGTACCCCGAGGGGCCGTTCCTCAACTGCATGAGCCGTGACCATATTCTAGTGGAACTCAAGTATGTTCGCGCAGCAATAGGCATTTTGCGAGATCCTGTCCGCAACAAGAAACTGGACGGGTACTTCTACATCAACTTCGGCAACCGTCCCTTCGAAAACTTCAACCAGAAGAAAGACGGGGAAGGGTAGAGGTCCGGCAGCGATGC
>JABUUR010000438.1 GCA_021443065.1 Fibrobacter sp. | reverse complement strand
ACCACCTGTTTCAACAATAGAATACATTTTGTAATCCTTTTTAGGTTGCTATTGGAGCCACAAATTTAGAAAAACAGTCGAAAAAATTAAAGGGGTTTATCCACAAAAAACGAACAAAAAATCAAAAAATCAAAAATCAGCCCCTAAAAAGCCTTATTTTATTGATTGTCACGGCAATACATTTATCAATTTTATCTAAATTTGACCCGTATTTTATAAAGGACACTCTACATGAGCAGAATTACGAGCCTCAATGGCGAATGGCAGATGATCTGGGACACCGAAGACCAGGGAATCTCCAACCGCTGGTATGCAACTTACCCTGAAAACACCGAAAGCGTCACCGTCCCCCACATCTGGGAACGGGCCTTCGACAAGCTTTTGATGTCCCAGGACTGTGCCTATTACTTTAAGCGTTTCACCATCGACGACGAAAAGCAGGTCACCAAGCGCATCTTCCTGCGTTTTGAACGTATTGCAACCCACGCCACCATCTGGCTCAACGGTAAGTACCTGGGCACCCATTTCGGCGCCTACACCCCCTTTATCATCGAAACCCAGAAGGCCCTTAAAATCGGCGAGGAGAACATTCTTTGCGTGCGTGTGGCCAACATGGGGGCCTCCAACAGCCGAATCGACTTTGGCCGTGAATCCAAGGAGGGTGCCGACGACCGTTACGTGCACCCCAGCGAAATGCCGGTGGGCCTCCCCTGGAACCAGTACCCCTACGGTGGCATCATCGGCGACGTAGATCTCATCCAGGGGACTGCAGCCTTTATTTCCGATGTTCATGTTGAACCGGACATGGACCAGGACCGCATCGCCTGCGAAGTCAGCTTCAACAACCCCCGCGGTTTTGCAACCCGCCTCCGCGTTCTCATGCGCAACCCCGACGGCGAGGTGTACGAGCATTTCATCAACAACATCAAGTTGGACAAGGAAAACGCCACCCAGCGCTACGTGCTTGAAGTCAAGGACCTGAAAAAGGAACACTTCCAGTGGAGCACGGAACACCCCAACGTTTACGCCATCGAGTTCCAGATGGAAATCAAGGCTGCCAAGGAAAAAGACGGCAAGGCCGTAAAGCGCCCCGAATATGCGTTCTCCGTAATGCGCACCTTCGGTTTCCGCAAGTTCGACTGCCTCAAGGGCGACTACTACCTGAACGACCAGATTCTTAAGATCCAGGGCATCAGCTACAACCAGCAGTGGAGCAAGGGCGGCCTCTGGACCTACAAGAACGAAAAACTGGAAGCAGACCTCAAGGCAATCAAGGCGGCAGGCTTCAACGCCATCCGTTCCTGCGGCGCCCCCCTTACCGAGGAAGCATTGAACCTCTGCGACAAGTTGGGCCTTATCGTATTCCAGGAATTTCCCATCCACACCATGCGTTCCACCCCCGAAGGTCTGGAAATCGCAAAGAAACTTATCAACGACATTGTCAAGGAACAGCACAACCACCCCTGCATCGGCGTGTGGGTGTTGGGTTCCGAGAACGGCACCTTCCTGTTGCAGAACGGCAACAAGATGCTGAACGCCATAAGCCCCGTGGACATGACACGCCCGGTGATCAGCAACCTGAATTCCATCTACCTGGACAACGAAGGAGCCTTCCGCAAGGACACGGGCAAACTTCTGCCTGTTACCGTAGACCGCATTTCTCCCTACGCCACCTTGCGCGTAAACCCCCGCATGAACCCCAGCGCAACCTACAGCCACTACCTGGCCCACAGTTTCGACCGTGACAACGAAGAACTGACAGTCCCGGACACGGGCCTTGGCGACGCCGTATTCCAGGATGAAGAAGAAAACGTGGCAAGCGACATCAACAACAAGATGCTTGTCACCTTGAAGAACCACACCCTTCTTCCGGCAGAGGCGACCTCCATCGACGGTCCTCGCGCAGCCAAGAACCAGAAGGCGATCAAGGCATTCATCAAGTCCGTAGAAAACTTCGTGGACAGCGACCTTTCCATCTGGAAATCCTACAAGGAATTCAACGCCGACGCACACCGTATCGCCCTGAAGAGCAAACTGGACCAGATTACCGCCTTCCAGAGCAACCCGCAGATCGCAGGATTCTTCCTGGACCACTGGGCGGACTACAACACCGACTTTAGCGGTTTGAACGACGAGAACCGCAAGAGCAAGGGTTTCAACGAATTCATCAGCGAAATCACAACCCCCAGCCGCGCCCTGATCAGCGAACTGGAACATGTGGTCGCCCCCCAGGGCGAAGTCAGTTTCCAGATTACCTTGTTGAACAACAAGCGCTACGAAAACGTCTCCGTGGAAATCAAACTCTTGGACGCACAAGGCAAGGAACTTTCCAGCCAGACCATGGAACCCGAGGAACCCGCCGGCAAGACAAGCCTTACCCAGCTTGGCATCTGCACCATGATGGCTCCCCGCAATGTGGGCAAGTACCAGATCAAGGTCACCCTCATCGACGACGGCAAGGCAATCCATTCTTCTGTAGAAGACCTGCTGGTCATTGAACAGGCCAACGTAGGTAACGCAGAAAAGAAGGTCTGCTTCTTGGACAACTGCGAAGAATCCAGCGACGCATTGGTCGCACTCTCCGGCCCCGAGCAGATTATCTTTACCGCAAACCTCAGTTCCTGGCCCGATGAAATTCTGGACAAAATCGTGGACGTCACCAAGAACGGCGGCAAGACCCTGCTGCTCTCCGACATGACCCAGGAAGACATCGACTACCTGAACCAGAGCCACCATTTCGAATGCACCATCGAATCTCACTGGAGCACCGGAGCAAACGAACTGGCCCTCCACTACCTGCCCAAGGGTTCTCCCCTGGCCTCCGTCTTTGGCGAAACTGCAGTCCTGGACCACACTGCCGCAGCAGTGATGCCCAGCATTTCCTTGAACGAACTTCCGGGGGCCACCGTATTCGCCCGCGACTTGTCTTTCAAGGACTGCGAGCTGAAGACCGGCGCGGACCTGCAACTCTACCCCTTTGGCAAGGGCAAGATTATGTTCAACCAGTTCAATGTTTTCGAAGGTCTCGAAACCAACGCGCTGGCCGACGCCTTGTTCTCCAAGATTGTGGACCTGCTGTAACAACAAAAAAGACTCGGTTACCCACGAGAGAGAAATGGCAACCGAGTCTAAGCACCCAAGTCCGATACCTTGCAACTACAAACCAATGTTGCGGGTAAGAACAAACCTGTATTTTCAAAATACACAAACATGTGATGAAAATCAAGTCTTTGCTCGATTTTTGAATCTGGAATTTATTCCAAGTTGGAATAAATTCCTCGTATGTCAAAAGTGGAGTTAAATCGAGCCAAACAAGAAACCGAAGCCGTAGTTTGCCTACGGCGAGTGGTTGAAAATGAACAATATGGATTCTTCGCGGCTATAGCCGCTCAGAATGACAAGTTTAATTTGTTGAAAAAGCGTTAGTACCGAGCTAGATAAGGAGCGTGGACCGAAGGCGTACAAATAGTACG
>JABUUR010000489.1 GCA_021443065.1 Fibrobacter sp. | reverse complement strand
CATCAAGGAAAAGCTGGAGAAGCTGGACAAGGTGGTAAAAGTCCGCGTCATTCATTTCTAATAGTAATCTTCTGAATAAATCAAGAATCCCCGGTTTTTGCCGGGGATTTTTAATTTTGGAGTGGACTAGAAGCTACTGATACATTCTTTCAATTTCTTCAGCGTATTTTTCTTCGGCGGCCTTGCGACGTATTTTTAGCGTTGGTGTCAGCAGCCCGCTTTCTACCGTCAGGCTGTCGCCCACGAGAGTCCATTTGCGGATTTGCTCCCAATGGTTCAGTTTCTTGTTGATTCGGGTGATGTGCCGCTGGAGCGCCTCGTTGATGCGGGTGGATTCCATGGCCTTGTTCACGTCGAAATCGTGCTTGTCGCGCTGCAAAAAGCGTCGGGCGTTTACCGGGTTCAAGAAAATCAGCACGGATGCAAATTTGCGGTCGTTTGCAATGACCAAAGCCTGTTCCACCAGCGGGTGACGGCTGATTTCAAGTTCGATGGGATTGGGGCTTACGTACTTGCCGGTGCTTGTCTTTAGCAGTTCCTTGATGCGGCCTGTCAAGAACAGGTAACCGTCTTTGTCGAAACTACCCTGGTCACCGGTTCTAAAGAAACCGTCTTCGGTGAAAATCTCTTTGTTTGTTTCGGGCATGTTGTGGTAGCCCTTGAAAACGCTGTCTCCCTTTACCAGCACTTCGCTGTTTTCGCCAATCTTGACCTGCAGGTGGGTTAGGGGAGTTCCTACGGAACCTGGACGTATGGAGCCGATTTTGTTGACGCTGACCACGGGAGAACATTCTGTAAGGCCGTAGCCTTCTGTAACGTTGAGACCCACGTTCAGCAAAAAACGGCAGATGGACTTGTTTAAGGCTCCGCCTCCAGAAACGATAATGCGGAACCTTCCGCCGATGGCATCGCGCATTTTGCTGTAGACCAACTTGTCGTAGATTCGCTTACCCAAACTGGGCCGTTTGAGGGGGTCTTCGATTTTTGCAAGCTTGATTGCCCTGTCCAATAGCCAACGCTTGGGGCCGTAAAGTTTGTCTGCCGCGCCAGTCATGCTTTCGTAGACGCGCTCCAAAATGCGTGGGACCACGGTCATGACCGTGGGGCGAATCTCTGTCATCAGCGTGGATGCGTTCTTGGGGGTGTCTCCAAAATAAATCTTCGTCCCGTTAAGGATGTAGAAATAAACGGACATGCGTTCCAGAACGTGGGCCACTGGCAAAATCACCAAAGCCACGTCGGATCGCCTGTCCAGGTGGATGAAATCCTTCTTGATTACTTGAATCTGGCTCAGCATGTTTCTGTGGGTGAGTTCTGCGCCCTTGGGCCGGCCCGTGGAACCGCTTGTATAAATGATGCTGAAGGTTGCGTCCGGGGTGATTGTAGAAATCTGGTTGACCAGCCATAGGGTGGATTGTTCCTTTTTGGCCAGTTCTTCGCCTTCTTTCAACAGGTCGCTCCAATAAACACCGTTTTCTGGCAGGGATGAGCCGGGGTCGATGCAAATGACCGCCTTGAATCGCCCGAGACAGTCCTGCAATGCCTGGTCCAGTTCCTTGACGTTGTTCAAAAGAAGAATCTGGACGTCGGAGTCGTCGCACTGGAAATTGAAATTCTCGGAGGAAATGTTGGGGAATAAAGGGACGACCTTTGCTTGGTTGATCTGGGAGGCGATGTCTGCCATGATCCATTCGGGACAGCTGTTTGCCACGATGCCGATGCTTTGCCCCGGGTTTATGCCGCGGTTTTTGAAAGCCAAGGCCAGGTATCTCGTATTGTCGCGGAGGTGTGTTCTCGAAAAATGCACCCATTGTTCGTTTTTGCGGTGGTACCAGCCGGCGAAATCTTCTCGTTCGCAATTGGTAAAGAACAGGTGGACGAGGGATGGGGTTTGTAACGGTTCCATTAAATGCTCCGAAGTTCGGCTTTCACTTTTTTAGTACAAAATAGCATAATAACGGATAAAAAGCAGTTTTTTGTGCCCTTGTGAGTTTTTTGACGCATGAATAAAAGTTTTGGACGGGGCTTCCTCCCTTTGCCCGCCCGGCCGCGTTGTGCGGCCATCCCGACTTATTTGGATTTGTCGCCCCGGCTTATTTGGATCTGTCATCCCGGCCCCGCGCCGGGATCCCCAGTGCTATAAAACGTTCATAACCCGCGCTTTCGAAAAATTGAACAACGTGAGACCTTTTCGAGGGGGTCCAGGGGGATAGGCCCCCTGCGTCATTATTTGTTGTCACCCCGGCCTAAGCCTGCCCCGGACTTGATCCGGGGAGCCGGGGTCATATCCTGAAAAATTACTTAATTTATGAAATTTTGAGAACATATTTTGTAAAAACGGCAATAAAAATTTAAAAATTTTATTAAATTAGATAACTTAGTCTTGATTTTGAAAGAAAAATACTTTATATTTGAGTAGGAAAATGAGAACATTTTTTTTGTAAAAATCTTCTCATGGTGTATAAAAAATAAAAAGGGATGTACTATGAATCTTTTTAAATCCGCTCTCGTTGCTGCAGCCTCCTTCGGTTTGGTGTCCGTTGCGTCTGCCGCAATTACCGTGAACAAGGCTAATGGCTGGCTGGAGTCCGCCTACGTGGAATGGGTTCCTGTTTCCGGGGCCTCCAGTTACAACGTCTATGCCGATGGCAAAAAAATCGACGACCAACTGATCCGCGATTATGGCAGTTATATGCGTGCCGATGTCCTGGGCCTTGCCGCAGGTTCCCATAAGTTGAAAATCGAAGCCAGCAATGGCGAAGTTTCTGCAGAGCAGACGGTTACCGTCAAGGCTCACGACCGCGCAGGCTTCGCCTTTAGCAATGGCCGCGTCCCCGGTGCCTACAACGTCGACGGCACCCTTAAAAGTGGAACCGTGATTATTTACGTATCCAACAATACCAAGGACAATGTGACCGCCGAAGTGACCATGAATTCCAAAGGCGAAAAAAAGTCCTGCCTCAGTTTCCAGGGTATTCTGAACTGCTTGAAAAAGGGCTACGAAACCCGTCCCTTCGACTTCCGCTTTATAGGCAACGTGACCGATTCCGATTCCTTGGTGGCTGGCGACATGATGGTCGACCTTGGAAAATCGGAAAAGTCCTATGTTACCGTCGAAGGTGTTGGCGAAGACGCTACCGCCAACGGTTGGGGCGTCCGCATCAAGAACGCCCGGAATGTGGAAATCCGCAATTTGGGCTTTATGAATGTGGACAGCAAGGAAGGCGACAACGTGGGCCTGCAGCAGGATAATCAATACATCTGGGTCCACAACAACGATATGTTCTATGGTCACGCGGGATCCGACAAAGACCAGGTGAAGGGCGACGGCGCCTTGGACTGCAAAAAATCCACTTATGTCACCTTCAGTTATAACCATTTTTGGGATAATGGAAAGTCCAACCTGCTGGGTCTTTCCGAAGGCACGACAGATGGCCTCTACATCACTTATCACCACAACTGGTACGACCATTCCGACTCCCGCCA
>JABUUR010000400.1 GCA_021443065.1 Fibrobacter sp. | reverse complement strand
GTATGTCAGACGAAATTACAAGCACCCTTTCCCAGAAGGTGCAAGATATTGCCAAGTCCCCCAAGTATCGCGGGGCTATTTTCCAGATTGAGGCCGACGAAAAAGGCCTTGCCCTTGTAGACGTGAAGGAAGCGAGCCTCAAAGTCTACCTTATGATTGACCCGGACTGCGACAAGATTGTAGAAACGCGGTTCTTTACCTACGGCGGTCCCATATTCACAGCCCTTGCCGATACCTTCTGCAAAAAAATCCAGATGGTGACGATAGACGACGCCTGTAAGATTACGGCGGAGTCCATCGAGGAAGAACTGCGGGACATTCCCGAAGTGCGCTCCATTCCCAAGAACGCCCTGGAAATCGGCCAGATGAACAAGCTTATCGCGAAGATCCTGGAGGAATACCCCGAAAAGAAGGCCACCGCAATTATCGTCCGCGAGAAGATGGAACGCATCAAGTACCGCACCCAGACGGTGGAAGGCCGCGCCGAGGCGGACAGCGAATGGAACGCCATGACCAAAGTCCAGAAAATCGAAAAAATCGAGGAATGGCTTCACAAGTCCGTCCGCGGAACCTTGCAGGGCGATGGCGGCGACCTTGAAATTCTGGACCTGACAGAAGACAACCACCTGAAGATCCGTTTCCAGGGAGCCTGCGCCGGCTGTGGCAGTGCCATGGGCGGAACATTGTTCTACATCGAAGACGAGCTGCAGACCAACGTCTACTACAACCTGATGGTAGACCCCGAAGATCCGTTGGACAACCTGCCCCCCGACCCCACCGTGTTCGGCGGCGAACCCTCCGAAACCTAAGACTTTAAAACACAACCAAAGGAAGATAAAATGGCTAAAGAACTGAAACTCAAATTCGTCGACCCGCAGCCTATGCGCTACGGCGAAAATTCCCACCAGTCCGCAGTGTTCTACCGGGACCCCACCTGCACCGAGGCAAGCCTTGCCACCGCAAAGCAACTCCACGGCAAGGAACTCAGTTACAACAACATCGTGGACGCCGACGCCGCATTGGAAATGGCTCGCGAATTTGCCGGTGAAAACGCCGTGGTCATCGTAAAGCACATGAATCCCTGCGGCCTTGCCACCGGTAAGACCTTGCGTAGCGCCATGGAAGCCGCCTGGGAAGGCGACCCGGTGTCCGCCTTCGGTTCCGTCATCGCAGTTACCCAGAAGGTCGATCTGAAGACTGCCGAATTCCTGAAGGGCAAGTTCGTGGAAATCCTCCTGGCCCCCGCCTTCGACAAGGACGCCCTGGAATTCTTGCAGAACAAGTCCAAGGACATCCGCCTGTTGGAAGTGGGCGAAATCAAGAAGGCCACCAAGATGAAGGTCTACAAGCACGTGATCGGCGGCATGCTGGTCCAGGACCGCGACGTGGACGTTTATGAAAAGTTCGAATGCGTCACCAAGAAGAAGTTCGCAAAGAACAAGGAAGCCCTCGCCCGCTTCACCTGGATTGTCACCAAACACACCAAGTCCAACGCCATCGTCATGGGCTACGAATATGCCCGCGGCTACTTCCAGGTGCTGGGCCTTGGCCCCGGCCAGCCCAACCGCATCGACTCCAACCTGCGTCTCTGCCAGCCCCGCGTACGCGACAACGTGGCACGCATGAAGGCCGCCCAGAAGTTCTTCAACGAAAAGGGCAAGTGCATCGACAAGGCGGGCCTCAAGGCTCTTGAAGAAAAAATCTTTGGCGAAGTGGTCATGGGTTCCGACGCGTTCTTCCCCTTCCCGGACAACGTGGAAGCCGCAGCCAAGGCCGGCGTGAAGTACATCGTGCAGCCCGGCGGCTCCAAGAAGGACGACCTGTCCATCGAAGCCTGCAACAAGCTGGGTGTAGCCATGGTGTTTACCGGCATGCGTCATTTCCGCCACTAAGTCTAAAGCAGCTTAGTCCAATTGACGTAAACTTGCGCAAGCAACAACAAAACACAGCGGTTGTCCAGCCCTTATATGGACTGGCTTCCGCGGCTCTTTTTTCAAGTTCAACTTTCTAGGTGTCCATGATTCAAGCCTCCCAAAAGGAAATAAATCAGAAAGAAAAAGAATTGTACTACACTGTGCTTTCTTTTTTGAAAAAGATCCGCAAGGCCGGAAAAACCACGGATAAGGAATGGAAGGAATACCGTTCCCACTTGAAAAGCATAGCCTTGACTCCCGACATGGGAAAGGCCGCCGACATGTGGACCATGGATAACCTGGACATGTTCGAACCCGACAACGCCATGTTGCCACCCCTTAACGACATGGAAGGTATCGCACGGGTTTCCCTGGAGTTTCTTTCCCAACTGATAGAGGCTCTCTATTATGGCATGCTGAACCTGACCCAGGCCAACATGATTTCTGACGAAATCCAGGACGCCGACCCGGAATGCGTATCCACCGCATCCCTTGAAGAACTTTTGGTGAAACTCTGGATTGGAAACGCAAAGACCTACAAGAAAGCCATTGTGAACTGATTTTTATCAAAGCCTATGACTCAGAAAGTTCGTGTGATTGGAGGCGGTCTAGCCGGTTGTGAAGCCGCGTTGCAGTTGGCAAGTCGCGGTTTTGAAGTTCACCTTTACGAGATGCGCCCCGTGAAGCCCACCCCCGCCCATCGTGACGGACACCTGGCCCAGCTGGTTTGCTCCAACAGTTTCAAGGCCCTGGGTGTTACAAGCGCACACGGACTGCTGAAGCAGGAACTGCGTATGCTGGGCAGTTTTTTGATGGAGTGCGCCGCCGAGGCCGCAGTTCCCGCCGGAGATTCCCTCACGGTCAACCGGGATATTTTCAGCGAGCTTGTAGAGGCCCGCATCGAGGCATGTCCCAACATCACCTTGCACCGCGAGGAGGTGACCAGCCTAGAAGGCGACTGCCCCACGCTGGTGGCCGCGGGACCGCTGGCAAGCGACGCCCTGGCCGACGACATTTTCAAGCGACTGGGCAGCGACCGCCTCCATTTTTACGACGCCATCGCCCCGGTGGTGGAAACCGACTCCATCGACTTCGACCACGCCTTCTACATGAACCGCTGGGAAAAAGGCGAAACCGCGGACTTCATCAACTGCCCCCTGGACCGTGAAACCTACGAGAAATTCGTAGCTGCATTGACGCAAGCGGAATCCATCGAGCCCAGACCCTACGAAAAGCACGAACTGTTCGAAGGCTGCCTTCCGGTGGAGGAACTTGCCCGCCGCGGTTACGAGACGCTTCGGCACGGCCCCATGCGCCCCATCGGCCTTGGCCTCGGGAACAACGGAAAGCTCTGGTACGCGGTAATACAGCTGCGCTCCGAAAACAAGCAGAAGACTTTATACAACATGGTGGGGTTCCAGACCCGCCTGAAATGGGGCACCCAGAAGGAAATTTTCACCATGGTGCCGGCGCTGAAAAACGCAAACTTCGCGCGTCTGGGGTGCATGCACCGCAACACCTTCATCGATTCGCCCAAGTTCCTGGACAAGACATTGCGTTTGCGCCCGGAACT
>JABUUR010000406.1 GCA_021443065.1 Fibrobacter sp. | reverse complement strand
CCGAAGATGGCGCGCAACAGGCGTTCTTCCGGAGAAAGTTCGGTTTCGCCCTTGGGGGTGACCTTGCCCACCAGGATGTCGTCGGCGGAAACTTCGGCACCCACGCGGATCACACCGTTTTCGTCCAGGTTGCGAAGAGCGTCTTCGCCCACGTTGGGGATTTCGCGTGTCAGTTCCTCGGGGCCGCGCTTGGTGTCGCGGACTTCCAGTTCGTATTCTTCGATATGGATGGAAGTGAAGGTGTCCTTGATTGCCAGTTCTTCGGAAATGATGACGGCGTCTTCGTAGTTGTAACCGTTCCAGGGCAAGAAACCGATAAGGATGTTCTTACCGAGGGCAAGTTCGCCATGGTCGGTGGACACGCCGTCGGCAAGCACATCGCCAGCCTTCACGAAGTCGCCCACGTTGACAATGGGTTTCTGGTTAATGCAGGAATCCTGGTTGGAACGTTCGAACTTGCGCAGGACGTATTCGTCGATAGGATCCTTGCCGAGGAATTCGTAATCTTCGCCGAGACCGGTGAGAGGCACAAAGGCACCGTCCACCATGTCACCGCGTTCCACGACGATATTGCGTGCGTCCACGAACTTTACGCGGCCGTCGTGCTTTGCACGGACGACGGTGCCGGAGTCGAGAGCTGCGCGGCGTTCCAAGCCGGTACCCACCACAGGGGCTTCGGCGCGGAGCAGAGGCACGGCCTGGCGCTGCATGTTGGAACCCATCAATGCACGGTTGGCATCGTCATGTTCCAGGAAGGGGATAAGGCCTGCAGCCACAGAAACGATCTGCATGGGGGCCACGTCCATGAGGTCGATGCGTTCGCTTTCGACATCGTCCAGTTCGTAGGAATCCTGACGCATGAGGTGGGTGTATTCGCTCTTGTCGCGAACGATCACCAGGCCGTCCATGTCACCCTGGAAGCGATTATCCTCGGTGAGTTCGGTAGAGGCCGGAGCCACGCGGAAGGAGTCTTCTTCGTCGGCGGTGAGGAAGGTGATGTAGTTGGAAACGATCTGTTCCACGCAGTTGCCCACCTGCTCGTAGTCGGCCTTGCCGTCGAAGTTGTCGACGGTGAAACCGTTGCGGTAGTAGGTCACCTGGCCATCGGCATCCTTGAATGCAAATACCTTGTTCACAAAGGAGTCGAACAAGTCGCGCTGGGTGTTGTCCAAGGTCATGCGGACCTGGTCCATCTGCTTCTTGGAAAGTTCCAGTTCCAGGAACAGGTGCGGGTCGTGGACGAAAGCCTTGAACACGCCGAAATGCCACTTGGATTCCGGAACCTTTACGATGTTGCCCTGGGCATCCTTGAAATCGATAAGTCCGACGATACGGTACGGGGTTTCGATGAAGCCGAAATGGTTGACGACGGCGAAGGATGCAAGGGAGTTGATAAGACCGATGTTCGGGCCTTCAGGGGTTTCGATGGGGCAGAGACGACCGTAATGGGTGTAGTGCACGTCACGGACTTCGAAGCCTGCACGTTCACGGGAAAGACCACCGGGACCGAGAGCGGAAAGACGACGCTTGTGGGTCAATTCGGAAAGGGGGTTCATCTGGTCCATGAACTGGGACAGCTGGCTGGAACCGAAGAACGCCTGGACCACGGTAGACACCATGCGGGTGTTGACCAGCTCACGAGGTGTGGTCTGTTCATCTTCGCCGTGGAGGTTCAGGTTTTCGCGAATGACGCGGGACATACGGGAAAGGCCCACGGAAATCTGGTTGGCGAGAAGTTCGCCAACGGAACGGGTACGACGGTTGCCCAGGTGGTCGATATCGTCGAGCACGTAACCTTCGGTACCGTTGTAGAGGCCCACCATGTATTCGATGATGGCAAGGAAGTCTGCCTTGCTCATGGTCATGGTGTTGAGGGAAGGAATCTTGAATTCCGGGCCAAGTTCTGCCAGGACTTCACGGATTTCGGCCTTGTTGTAAATCTTGGTGTTCAGGCGGTAACGACCGACTTCGCCAAGGTCGTACTTGTGGGGGTCGGAAATGAACTGGCTGTCGAAATAGATCTCGGCAGTGCGCATGTCCGGAGCTTCGTCCTGCTGCTGGTGAGTGACGGAGTAGATAGCCTTGAGGGCGTCTTCGCGGGACTTGGTCTTGTCTGCAGCGAGGGTGTAATGGATGAGGAGGTTGTCTTCTTCCTTGGAGAGGAGGACAATTTTTTCGACGCTGCTCTCGCGGAGGCGGTCCAGCTTCTTGTCGTCAATGACAGTATTGGCTTCGAGGATGACTTCGCCAGTGCTGGTGTCGATGATGTCTTCGAAAATGATGCGGTCGACGAGCACGCAAACGCCGTTTTCGTCGAACTTCTCGGACATTTCTGCAACGGAGACTTCTTCGGTCTTCTTGTAGAACAGTTTCAAGATGTCCTGGGTAGTTTCGAAACCGATGCAACGCAGCATTGCGGATGCGGCAAGCTTCTTCTTGCGGTCGATGATGAGGTAAAGGATGTCGCCTTCGGTGTTGAACTCGACCCAGGCGCCACGGTGCGGGATGATGCGGCTCTTGTAGTCGTCACGACCGGTAACCTGCATTTCCTTGTCGAAACTGACACCGTAGGAGCGGTGCAACTGGGAAACAACGACACGTTCGGCGCCATTGACGATGAACGTTCCGTTTTCGGTCATGATGGGCAGTTCGCAAACCAGGACGTCGTTCTTGACTTCTTCCTTGAGCTTGCGGTCCTCGCCGTCTTCTTCAAAAATCTGCAAAGACAGAGTGGCGAACATTTCCATGGAGTACGTAAGTCCACGTTCGCGGCACTCGGGGATGCTGTACTTCGGGATACCGAAATAGTAACCTTCATAGTTAAGGGAGTAGAGACCCTTGACGTCGGTAATGGGGAAAATATCCTGGAACACGCGTTCCAAGCCAACCTTAAGACGTTTTTCCTGCGGAATATCCTTCTGGAGGAATTGCTCGTACGAAGCCTTCTGGACTTCGATCAGGTACGGGAGTTCCAACTGGAACTTGTTGGAGGAATAGTTTTTTCTCTCCGTGGTCATTTGAAATACCTCATCCGGTGAAGAGCTTTTTATCTAAAAATAGCAAAAAAATCTTAATACACCAAAAGCCCGCACATAAAGTGCAGGCGATTGGCGTATAGAAGATTCAGCGAAGTGAAAGCATTACTTCAGAGCGACCTTTGCTCCGAGATCTTCCAAATCCTTCTTGAGCTTTTCAGCGTCAGCCTTGGGCATAGCTTCCTTAACGACGCTGTTGGCCTTTTCAACGAGGTCCTTGGCTTCCTTGAGGCCGAGACCGGTGATAGCGCGGACAGCCTTGAGGACGTCCATCTTCTTAGCACCGCATTCGACGAGGATGACGTCGAATTCAGTCTTGGCTTCTTCAGCAGGAGCGGCTGCGGCTGCCATAACTACAGCGCCACCGGCAGCGGCTTCAATGCCGTGAGTTTCCTTGAGGTAGTCAGCCAAAGCCTTGGCTTCGAGAAGGGTAAGACCAACGATTTGATCGCCCAA
>JABUUR010000360.1 GCA_021443065.1 Fibrobacter sp. | reverse complement strand
GCCATGACGAAGGCCCAGGCCGCCTTGGCCCCCGTTTTTGAACAAAGGAAAAAGTTGCTTTTGTGCCAGCATGTGGACGGTTCCCTCGACGGCCTTGTGGCCATGTTCCGCCGCGAACGGGGGGCGTGCCTGCTGGGTTGCCAGTCCCTCTGGGAAGGCGTGGATTTTCCCGGGGACGCCCTGAAGGTGCTGGTGATTCCAAAACTCCCGTTCCCAAACCCGTCGGATCCGTTGGTGGCGGGCGTTTCTGCAAAATTGAAGGACGAGGGCAAGAATTCCTTCAAGGACTACTTTGTTCCCGAGGCTTACATGGAATTGCGCCAGGGGCTTGGCCGCCTGCTGCGTTCCGAGGAGGATTCGGGCAAGGTCGTTATCCTGGACAACCGCGTTGTGCTGGAACATTACGGCAAGACGTTTTCCAGGATCTGGAACGGCAAGCAAGCTGTTGCAAATTCCTCCACGGATATTGCCGAGTTTCTTAAGCAGTAGTCCTTGGGTGACAAGGAATTTTTCTACATTTGGCTCCCTAATCAGGGAGCTAAATGTATAATTTAAAATCGTTTTTTGATGGAATGTCCAAGTCTCTCCTTCGTGCCGCTCACGCGAAGGCCTTTGGGCACAAGGGTCTGCTGAACAACGCCTTGATCCAGACCGATGTCCTTTCCTTTTATACAAGCAAGAGTCGTGTCGAAGAACTTTTCTCCAAGATGGAGCCCTGGCAGCGGCGCTGCCTCAACCTGGTGTACCACAGCGGGGCCCGTGGCCTGACATTCAATGAATTGCGTTTGACCGTTCCCGTAAGCAAGAATCGAGAACTCCAGTCTTTTTTGTTGAAGATGTGCCGCGAGTACATTGTCTGGCGCAGTTCCTCCACCACCTCCCCGGTGTATTTTGGCTTTACGGATTTTACGGGCTGCTTTGTGGAAGTCGGCGGGGAAATTGCCGCAAGCAAGTCGAGTTTTGTGTGTTACCAGAACCTTCTGGATTGGCACGTGTGCCTGGTTCTTTCTTACGGAATGCGCAAGGAACTGAAGGTCAATACCAACGGGACCATCCATCGCCGAAGTTACCAGATCTGCACCGATGCCCTGGTGACCGCAAAACACGTTTCGGAACGGGCTGCGGAGCACGAGGTGGCCCTCATATTCAATTTCCTGATTGCAAATGGCTGGCTGGAACAGGAAGATTCCTACTTGGTCCCTTCCGAAGGTGCCCTGGACTACATCCGCAAAAACGGGTTCCGCCTGCATCAGGACATTCTCTCCTGGTGGCTTAAGGAACGTTTCCACAACGACCGCGCCCATTGCGTGCAGTTGCTAAGCGAACTTACGCAGCCAAGGAATGTGGTAGATGCCGGCTACCTGCTGTGGGTGCTGGACCCTACTGCAAGGCTGCAGGAAAAATCCGCCTCCATCGTGTGGGATTACCTGCCCCGCCCCCTTCGCGAACTGTGGCTGCTTGGCCTTGTGAATTTCCAGATGGACCACGGGAAGGTCTTTGCGGTGGCTCTTTCCCAGTCCGGCATGGATTGGGTTTCCAAGTCCATCGCCTCCATTCCCGACCAGAACATCTCCTGCCTTCCGAACTACGAACTGATTGCCTCCACGGGCACTTCTCCCAGGGTGCTGTTCGCCCTGGCCTGCCTTGCCAAGGTGGAAAACGACGAAGTTTTCCTCCGCTTCACCCTGGACAAGGAGTCTTACCTTCGCGGTCTAAAGTGCGCCCTTCCCGAATCGGAAATCGATCATTTCAAGACCTGGATCAAGCCGCCCGAGAATGTTTCCGGTGCCATAGAGGAATGGAACGCCTCCTATTACGGCGCCAAGGTCCAGACGGTGCGCCTTTTGAAGATTGAGGACAAGAAGGTGCTCACGGACCTTTCCCGATTCCCCCAGTTCGTGGAATACACGGAGGAGTATATTCCGGATTACGGGTTCATCTTGAAACCCGAAAAGGAATCTCGCATCTTTGAAATTCTGGAAAGTTTCGGCTATAGCCCCTATGTGGAGCGCAAGGCCAACAACCGGCTGCCGGCCCCTTCCGAAGAATGGACCAAGGACTTTGTTTCGGCATGGCCGGAATCAAAGAATACGGATTACGAACTTAAGGACGAAGCCGACGAAAGTACGCTGCAGACCGCCCTGAACTCCACGAAGTACGGGAGCAATTATCAAAAGCTCAGTACCTTCGACTTGGTGAAGGTGCTTCGGTATGCAAAGACGGTGAACACCCTGGTAGGTGCCAAGGTCAAGGATCCCAACAAGCGCGGTGACAAGGAAGTGGAAATGTTCTTCAGGGTTCACGCCCTGAAACTTGCGAAGTCTCCCCAGGTTCTGGAAATCCAGGTAGACGGCAAGGCGGACTTGCAATGCCTGGACTTGAATTTCATCCAGGAAGTGAAGATAGCCGGCAATTAGTGTCTGCTGGCGGACTTGCACAAGTTTGTGTGAAAAAACGCGACTTTTGCAGACGAGCCCAAAAAACTTATTCGAATGTCTGGGCGTAGGCGGCGATGTCCACCATTTCGTCTACGGTGAATTCGTCGTAGTAGGCTTCCATATTGCGGTCGTCGTCACCGAAGTTCATCTGGTACCAGAAGGTGGGCAGGTCCTCGCGGGCCCGCTCTCCCAGGTAGACGGGCTTTGCGAAGGTCCCCAGGTTCATTCTGCGTCCGTCGTTGCCGTGGCATGGCCTGCAGTTTTGGTAAAAGAGGGTTTCGCCCCTCTCCAGATCGGGATTGCGGAACTTGCCCTCCTTGTCCAGGAGCTTGTAGATCAGAAGCGCCATGCGGGCGTCTTCCCTGGTCAGGGTGTCTCCTTCGGAACCTGGGACGGGGGCGTCTGTTGCGACCGTCTCGGTGCGAACATCCTTGGTGGGGTCGTCGGCAAAGGACGAAACACCCAGCAGCAAACCGTATGCCGCCAGCGGGATTAAACCCAGAGAGCGAATCGACTTGATCGCTTTGATTTCCTTAATCGCCATACTCCTAATGTACAAAATTCTTTGGATTATGCCGGTAGAATACTGCGATAGGGGAAAGGTTATATAGAGATTGTCGGTTGTCAGTTGCAGATTATCGGCAAAGCGGGATAAGCGCGCTTTTTTCGGGCAAATTATACCGTTCAACCACATGGGTTAAAAAAAACAATCGGTATAAATTGAATGTTTTTAGCTGGTTTATACCGCTCTTCTGCAAGAATTTCGAATAAACTAACTAAAAAAGTGAAAGACTTGCGCCTTAACAACGGTATAATTTGCCACATCGGATTGGATTTATACCATTCTCCCATTACACGCCTCAACACGGAACGGTATAAACACATAAAAATCCATTTATTATACCGCCCACTCCTTTATATCCGGCATTTTTCAACCGTGCGATGCCCCGTTTTTCCCTCTCCTTCGGAGCGTCTCGCCTACTACAGAAAAGGGAGGTCCCGGCTCAAGGCCGGGATGACATGAGGGCAAGCCCGGGGCAGGCTTAGGCCGGGATGACA
>JABUUR010000116.1 GCA_021443065.1 Fibrobacter sp. | reverse complement strand
TCGTATTCCATGCTGAAGATTATCCTCAGCGATTCCTTCAGGCCCCGGGCCCTGTACAGCTTGGGGCAGGTAGCCTCGATGAGTTCAAGTTTCTTGCGCTGGTTCTCGTTTAGGTTCTCGTCCGCCTTGCCGACAGCGTACTTGGCCTGCTTTATTGCCGTGGATAGCGACGACTTCTTCTCTTCGCCCTGTGCCGGGCGTCCCCGCTTGTGCCTCTCGCCGGCCTCCTCCCGTCTGGCCTCCTGCCAGAACTCGCGCCGCACCTGGTCAAGGGCATCCATGGACCACTGCACCACATGGAACGGGTCTACACATCGCTCTGCATTCTCGCAGTATTTCTCGATGCAGTTCCTGATCCACTTCGCTCCGTCGCAGGACACGAGCTTTATCTTCTTGCACCGTTCCCCTCCAAGCTCCGCAAAAAAACTGCTCAGTACCTTCTCGCTATGCCCCTCGCTGGCCCACACCACCTTGCCCCTGTCATGGTCCACGACCACCGTCATGTAGCTGTGCCCCTTCTTGTAGCTTGTCTCGTCGATGCCGATGTTGACCAGCCCGTCCAGGGGACTGTCCGCCCCTGCTGAAACCGATTCGAACACCCGGCTCATTATCTCGCCGACGGTAATCCAGGCAATCCGCATATACCTCGATGCCGCAGACTTGTCCATCTGCAAGGCAATCCAAGTCGTGACCTGTTCAAATCGATGCGTGAAGCAGGACCTATGGGGCGCCCAGGGAACCAGATTGGTATGCACCGCCTTGCAGCGGGGGCAGTACACACGGTACGTGTCCGAGCGCAGGAAGACCTGGTGTCCCTCGCAATCCAGTGATCTCCATGTCCTCACGCCACGCCCTCTGTCGTAATAGGTCCCCTTGGCACCGCAGCATCCGCACCGGCAGGCATAGCTCTTCGTTGGCTGGACGTCTATGAAGATTTTGCCATCCTCCATCGACGCCTTTTTTATGACAATGTTCTTGACTCCAAGGATTTTTTTGACTATACTTTTGAATGGCATTTGGATTATCCTGCGTTCAGTTTTTCTGTTCAAAAAAAACTATTAGGAAATTCAAATGCCCTTTTTGTTTCTAATCCTTGATTTTTAGCCGCTTTCAGGCTCTTTTTAGCATATTTCTCTCACACAAGGTTTAGAAGAGCCTTTTTTCCTGTAAACTTTTTTTTACAGAAAGAGGCGGTATGTGTTATTCTTTTATGTACAGAGTTTTGCTGTGTTGGCTTTTTATTATCCTATGCATTTTGCAATCCGCTTGCTCCTGTGAAGAAAACCTTGGTGCTACAGATGTACCTCTTAGTTCTGTAAGCAAGAAAATGGATTCGTGCTCGGAAGATAATGTTGGTGATATTGTTTTTGTAGCGGATTCTTCCCTTATTTTCTATTGCCTTGATGAAAAATGGAATGCCATGCCAATTAGGGATACTCTTGTGATTTCAACTCATGACACCTTGTATATCAATAAAGTTGACACTATTGTCGAGATAGATTCTGTATTTTCTACACAGAATGATACTTTGTATGTATTCGAATTAGACTCCCTTTATATCACAAACATAGACACACTTTATGTAAGCAATGTGGATACGTTGTATATGGAAACTTTGGCTGATACTGGGTCGGGCATTCTTGATTATCATCCACAGTCCGAGATGATTCCGATTTTAGAAAACCTGAACCATCAGAAGAGAAGCTCTGGTTATAAGCTTCAGGCCCAGCAGGTAGTGATTCTTCATTTTACGGATATTCATGGTGATGGAGAAAATCTGGCAAGAATAAAGGAATTTAGGGATGCCTATTCAGAGTATATTGATGAAGTTATTCATACTGGAGATGCTGTCTATGATAGCTGGACGGATTCATTTGATTTCTGGTCCGAAGCTGGTGCAGATTCGTTTCTGAACACCCTGGGAAATCACGATACATACTTAAAATACGGAACACAGGGATTTGTCAAACAAAATGAATCGTATAATCGTTTCTTTGCTCCTTTTATTTCTTCTTGGGGTGTTAATCGGCCTGAAAATGCCAGCGAGAATTCCTTGATGTACTATTACAAGGATATAGACAAAGGAGCCGGAACAGAACAAACAAAATTGAGATTGATTGTACTGGACGAATATCATTGGAACGAAGATCAAGCGACTTGGTTGACTAACGTTCTCGATGATGCTTTGGTCAATGACTTTGCAGTGATTATTTGCCGTCACGAAGGTTTTGATGCCATACCATTAAAGAACAATCCCTTTACATCCTTGGAAACAGGGATAGGCGCTGCAAATGACCTTTTGGAAGCTCAGGTTGCTGTTGATGATTTTATGCAAAAAGGGGGTGAATTTGTTGTTTGGCTAGGTGGTCACGGTCATCAGGATGCCGCAGGCAGACTGCCTAATTATCCTAGGCAAATTGTATTCCTTGGTGATTTAGCGGGTATGAACTGGACTGGCTGGAACGACTCCTGGAGAGAAACTGGGACAAAATCCCAAGATTGCTTTACGTTGATTAGTGTAGACCGTTTTGAAAAGGTTGTTCGCTTTGTTCGTGTGGGTGCGGACCGAGATCGGTACGGTCGTGTTAAGGATGCAATGAGCTTTAATTACATGACTTCTGAAACTATTTATCCTGCTGAGTAGAAACAACGAATAAAAAAGGCCCCGCTTTCGCGGGACCTTTTGTGTTGGATTTTGCAAAGTAAACAATTGCAGATTAACTCTTTTTAGGCGGATGGGCGGCGATCTTCTTTACGCCCTTGGCCTTGTCGGCGGCCTTTTCTGCCTTTTCAGCAGCGATGGCTTCCTTTTCGGCTGCTTCGTAGGCGGCCTGCATTTCTTCAAGGGCTCCTACAGGATCTTCTTCGATGATTTCGGAGGCTTCGTCTACCAGTTCGGCAAAGTCGTCGTACCAGTCTGCGAAGATCTCGATTTCCAGGTGGTCTACACCGGGAACAGTGAGACGTACTCCGCAACTTTCGCCTACGCGGTTCATGTACTTTACCATTTCGGGCTTCAAGAGGGTGAGATCCAAGCCGTCCAGGTCCTCGGGTTCCAGCCAGATGCCGTCTTCGTCTTCTTCTTCCTTAACGGCCTTTGCTGTCTTGGTGTTCTTCTTGGACTTCTTGTCGGCCTTTTCGTCGCACTTGCAGTCGCAGTTTTCACCACAGCAGCAACCGCACTTGCAATCACCGCAGCAGCATCCGCAGCCACAGCCGTTCATTTCCAGGTATTCTTCATCATCAATGCCGCTGTCGTAGTAGAATTCGTCGTCTTCCAGGTACAGGGTTTCCACGAAAATGCCCTTTGCACCAAGAGTCTTGGCTGCGGCCACAAATTCCTTCAGGTCGCCGCCGAAGTAACGGGTTGCTTCGAATTCTTCGTTCAAAGCCTGAACAGGGATGGGGAGGAGTTTCTGCTGCTTCAGGTAACCGCAGATTTCGTCATAGACGGACTTTTGAACCTTGTTGTTCTTTGCCATAATTGTCTCCTTGTGAGGTTGTGAGGCTTGAGGTCGTTCACTGAGTTC
>JABUUR010000407.1 GCA_021443065.1 Fibrobacter sp. | reverse complement strand
TCAAGCCCGGGATGACAGAGTGTCGAGAGGACAACGCAAAGGCGCTATCTGCTAAATACTATCAGCCACCCTGTTGGTCCTGATCTTTTTCCAGCATCTTGACGATTTCGGGCAAAAGGCGGTCCTGGATGCGGTCCATGTACAGGCACTGCAGTTGGATCATTCGATTGCGGTGGCGGCTGGCGTTTTCTTGAATCCAGCGGCTGACGGCGATCTGACGGTCCTGCATTTTTTCTTGAAGGCTTTGGCGGATATAGGTAGACTGTACCGCCATGTAACGCTGCATATTGAAGGGTAGTTTGTAAGAACGGATAAACTGCTTGAGCACTTCAAGCAAACAAAGGTTCTGGCTTTTCTTTTCGGTGATAAAGGCCCTCAATTCTTCGAGATGACTCTCAAAGAAAGGAATCATAGCCTCTTCGTCTACCTGGAAAAGTTCCAGTTCGTTCTGTTTTCTAGTCGCTTCATCGACAGCCATGCACCAAATTTACGTTATAAAAACGCATTTTGGGGATTTTTACGAACAAAAAAAGAAAATACAGCACTTTGTGTGTTTAGCGTAACATTTTTGTCAAGAATCACACGTCCTTCGGTGCCTGGATTCAATCGATCCACGTCTCCACCGCGAAAATCCTTCATGGAAACGACCTCGCAGGAGACCATGCCCTCAGGCGTCATCAGCTCCAGTTTATCGTCCATGGTAAAGGGGTTCTTCACATTGACGCGACAGGAATGTGAACCCTCGTCGTAGTCCAGAATCTGGGCAGCGACGCAACCGGCCGGGGCCGCCGTATGGGTGGATTCGTAATTCTGGGGCAACGGCCCCTTCATAAAGCCCGACATAAAGCCTCGACCGTCCAAAAAGGAAAGGGAACGGCGGCATTCCTCGGGAATGGACATTTGCCGCCCGGCGGCCTCCTGGGCCATGCAGGCATCCAAGGCCATGCGGTAGGTGCGGACCACCTGGCTCAAGTAGTAAACGGACTTGGTGCGCCCCTCGATCTTGAAGGACTCCAGACGGGCCTTGAGCAATTCCGGGACGACTTCCAGTGCGCAAAGATCCCGACTGCTCATAAAGTACGTGCCCCACGTATCTTCGTCCAGGGCAATGGGGTCCAGTTCCGGGCGGTCGGTGCGTTGCAGGGTGAAACTGCCCTCGTGCTCCCTGTAGTCTTCTACCTGGGGGCCTTCGTTTGCGTAAAGGCGGTAAGGCATGCGGCAGGAATTGTCGCAGGCACCCTGGTTGGCATCGCGGTGGGTAACCCAGTTAGACAGCATGCATCGGCCGGACATGGACATGCAAACAGCACCATGGACGAAAACCTCCAGTTCCAGCCCGGGGTTGCGTTCCTTGATTTCCAGCACCTCGGGCAAACGCAATTCGCGGCTGAGAATGACTCGGGTACAGCCCAGGTCGTGCCAGAACTTCGCGGTCAAGTAATTGGTGGTGTTGGCCTGTACCGAAACATGGACGTCTACATCGGGGCGCACTTGACGTAGCCAGCCTATGACGCCGGCGTCGGCGACGATCAGCGCGTCGGGTCCCAGCTCTATGGCCTCCAGCAGGGACTTTTGGAAAGCCTCCATCTTGGTGTTGCGTGCGATGACATTGCTGGTGAGGTAAAACTTTTTACCCAGTCTGTGGGCGTAATCAATACCTTGCGCCAAGTCGTCCAGATTTTTAAAACCGTTTTCGCGGGCGCGAAGGGAAAAGGCCGGCTGTCCCGCATACACCGCATCGGCACCGTATGCAAAGGCATACTTCATGCGGGTCAAATCCCCCGCTGGGGCAAGAAGTTCAGGTTTGTACATACAAGTTAATCTCTACCACTTGAAGCCCATGCGAAGGTAGACCTTCTTGTCGTGAAACAGCGTAACCTCGCCCATGTAGTTCACGTACTGTCCTTCGTAACTTACGGAGGGAGTCAAGGAATACTGCATCTTTGCATCTTTCAGAAATTCCTTGGGAAGATTCATGTGGTTGGACGTAGGCGTAGTGTCGTTTACGGAACTGCCGTAGTCCTTGCCCTTCCACAGCCAGGTGTTGCGAACCGCGGCAAAGATATGCCTATCCAGCCGGGCATAGACCGTCCAGTCGATAGTCTGGCTGTTGGGGCCGTTCTGGTTTCCGATAGGGCGGCCAAGATGGGCAAATTGCGCTGTGTTGGGGTGGAAATGGGAATACACGTACGGCTCGACTCTGGCATATTCGGCAATGGTGCCGGCCTCCAGGTAATGGCCCTTGATTTCGAAATCGTGGGCGGCCTGCAAGCCCGCCATCCAGGCCCACTTGGCCTCGATGTTGTCGTTCTTGATCAGGCTGATGGGGCTTTCCATGTCGTCCAGGAAAAATTCCGTGTAAAGGCGGACGCTGTTGAACAGGCGATAGTTGAAATCGAAGGCCAGGGAGCCGTTGTTGCTGTTTTCGGAGTAGTTGCCCTTTTCCATGAACAGGGGTGCGGTAGGCACAAAAAGCCAGGGTTTCATATTGTCGTAGAGCATCTGGAGTTCGCTTACGCCAAAGGTTCCGTTACCGATGGCCAGTTCGTAACGGTGTCCAAAGAGGTTTCGTTCCGTCTTGTTCTTCATGCTCATGCTGTTGGAGTCAATCCGCAAATCCCCGTAGAACGAGAGCACGCGCAAGGGACCAAAAACCAAGTCCAGGGAAATCATATTGTAAGGAAGCGCAAACTGGTTCAGGGATAGGTTGTTGTAGTAGCCCGGCCCCCAGTGCATAACGTCTCGGGCAAAATCCAGACGAGCCCAATCGTAATTGATGGCAAAGTGGGTGCGATAGCGGGCAAAACTGGTGTATTCTACGCCGGAATTATTTTCTCCTTTTTGGAATTCCAGAAATTCACCGTCAAAGGACTTGGGCCAGGCGGCCGAATGGCCTTCGCTGTAAATGCGGGCATCCAGGACGAAGTCAACGGAATCTGCATAACCTCGGATATAGATGCCGCCGTCGATACTTGGCCAGATGGTGTCTTTCAGGGTTTCACCACCGCGATAGTCCAAGCCGCCCACCAAGGAAACGGCTAGCGCGATGCTGGGCTGTTTTGTCAGGGTGTCGGCCGTACGGCCATTGACATAGCCACCGTACACATTGTCGTATCCAAGGAGAGAGTTGTTTTCAGTTTTCAAAAAATTCTTCTTGAACGTGGTGTCCCGGCGAGGATAGGCGAAGAATTGCTTTTCGCTACCCGTGGTTACCCGGTGCATTTCAAAAAGCATGGGGGCGGTTTCAAGGAGCCTCAGGTTGCGAACGTTTTCGGGCCCCGCCACAGGGGAGGCTGCAAAGGCGGATACGCCAAGGGAAATAGCCAAAACCAGGCTGAGAAAAGGCTTTATCTTTTGATTTTTCATAATGTTTGATTTTTCAAGAATCTAATAGGAAGAATTTAGTTTTTTTTGAAAAGGCAGTCAACTTGGTGACGGGTGGTTAGTGGTTGCAGCGGAGCTGCCAAATTATTCAGCTCGGCTATGCCAACACAAGTGTTGTCGCAGCTCTCGCCTTCGTAATTTGTGGTGGTT
>JABUUR010000316.1 GCA_021443065.1 Fibrobacter sp. | reverse complement strand
CCCCTTTCATGGCGCAATTTTTTTTGTACTGCTTAAGCCATTGGTTGCGCTGTTGCAGAACCCGCTTGTAGCGTCGCAAGATTTCCGTATTTGCAGAAGAACGATAACAAAGGATTTCATCAAGCCAGTGGCGGCGTACTTCGGGCGCGCCCCGCAAAAGTTCGATGTCCGACGGTTGCATGATTACCGCAGGGCAACCGCCGAACAGCCCAGCCAAAGACTTCAGGTTTTCGCCGTTTTCCTTGACTTCGTTACCCCGACGGTGGATGCGAACTGCACGCCTACGGGATTGTCCCGCCTGCAAACCGTCAACGTCTTCGAAGTTCCCGCGGACAATCAATTCATCCGCCTTCCACGCAATCAATTCCTTGAGGTCCTTCGCCCTAAAGGAAAATCCCTGCCCCAGCAAATGGATGCATTCAAGCAACGTGGTCTTGCCGCAACCGTTGGGGCCGTGCACCACCGTAATCCCTGGGCAGAACTTCAGTTCTAGCCCCTTCAGGCTGCGAACGCCATTTATGGAAATATCGTGAATCAAGGAAGGTTTCCGCGAACACTGATACTGACAGGAGTCCAAAGTCCCGCACCGCTTTCGTAAATAATCCCGTAGTTCACGTCCAAGGGGTACGTCTTCTTGCCAACGCGAAGATGGAACTTGTAGCCCGCACCAAGGGTAAAGTCCAAATCGTCCATACCCAGGCGCAAAGTCCCGTCGGGAATGATTTCGCACTCGAAGCCCACCCGTCCGGTCCACAGATGGCGATCAGGGTCAAAAGCAAGCAAGGTATCCGCCACCTGGTAGTCCAGGGCTTCCAACCAGGCGTACACGGGCTTGCCCATAATTCTTGAGCGGTATCCCAGGCCCACCTGCAAAATCTTGGGGCGCACGCCTTCTGTACTGGGAACAGAATTATTGGTGCTTGTGTTCTTCGTCCAACGGGCAGAAAGATTCTTGCTTATGCTCAAGTTGCGGATGACCACGGACGAAGACCACTTTTCATTCCATTGGCGGATCCATCCCAAGTTGATGGTCACGGGGCTTCGGTAGTCGTCTACCAGTTTTTCGCTTTCAAAGTATTCGGACACATCCAGGTTGTCGTAACTCATGGAAAGGGAAAGGCCGAAGGCATCGCGACGGGTGGCACGAAAGGCAAACCCCAGGTACATCATGGTAAAGTAGGGTGTCGCCGTACCCAAGGTCTGGTCGTCGTCATCGATGACATCGAAGGAAACGTCACCTCGGTAGAGCATGGCAAAACCTACGCCCATGCGCTTGCCCACCTTGTTCTCTATGCCCAGGGCGCCGCCCATACGGTCCAACTGTCGGCGTTCCCCGCCAATAGAAAGGTTCAGGTTTTCGCGAAAGCCAAGAATTGCCGGATTCCAGTAGGCGGCAGGCATGGTGGCCGTATCCGCCGTACCCGTGTTCCCGCGGCCAAGTTCCCTGGAGCCTGCACCCATACGTTCCACAAAGCCGTCGAAACTGCTGAGGGTCGCCTTCTTTTCGCCCCAGGCAAAAGCGGAACCTGAACACATCAAGAAAAAGAGTACAACTGCAAGTTTTTTCATTAGCGTTGACCTCCGACCGTCATGACCTTACCCCAGCCCACATGGCCGCGATCGTCCTTGACCCGCACATAGTAAACGCCCATGGTGCAAGCCCTCTTATGCTTGTCGTAACCGTCCCAAAAATCTACCCGGGGGTTGGTACTGCGAGAGGCGTCGGCATCGCGGGGCGCATCCTTTACAATGGTCTTCACGTGCTTCATGTCGTAACTGTAAACATCGATGGTAATCTTGGAAGGCTTGCTCACCTTGTAAGAAACCAGAGACTGGTTGCCCGCAATGATCACAGAAGGAACCATACGGACTGAGCCTAGATCGTTACCCAACTTTGCACGATTCAAGATCGATGTCCAGGTTCTGCCGGAGTCCGCAGAAACCGAAATGCCGTTGCCCGCCGTTGACACCGCAATGCCAAGGATTTTCTTGGTCAAGGGGAAAGTGCAAATGGAGGTGATTTTTGCATCACGGTCGGTAACACCGGTTTCAAAGCCATAAAGCCAGACATTCCTCCCGTCGTCGTCCATATCCCTTGCGCGAACACCCTTGGAATTCAGCTTGAAGTAGCCGCTGACATCGCCACCCACCGCGGTCACTCCCACAAAGGCGTACTCCCCTACAAAGGCCACGTTGCTTACGGTGTAGTCTCCGTCATCGAAAACGTCCTTCTTTTGAGACTTGCCGGCGGTGTCCAAGAAGTTCACCTTGGAAAAATCCGAGGCACCAGTAACCCAGTGCCAAAGGGAGCCTTTTGTGGAGCCACCCTTGTCGCTCTTTTCAAAAGTTTCCGCGACGACTTGCAGAGGGTTTCCGCCGATCCAAACACCGGTTACACGGGTGAGGGCATCCAGGACTGTAGACGCCTTTTCCACCTTGCCGGACTGTCTACGGACCCACATACCCTTGGAGGTCGCCATCCAGAGATCTCCGGTCTCGGGATGCACCGCCACCCCGAATATGGACGGGTTCTTTTCAGCATCCCAACTGAACGAGGCCTTTGCAGTATCCAGCGTGGACTTGCTTGCGTTCAACGCAAAGTTGTAACTTTTGGGAGTGCCTCTGGATGCATCGAACAAGCCCAGGCCCGCAGTACCCCGGGCAATCCAAAGGTTCTTCCTTGAAGAATCATAGGCCAATGCGCCGATCGAGTAGGTCATGGAGGAATCCTCGTAAGCCTTAGGCGCCTCCAGAGGCCGTTCTACAGGGTCGTCCACGTCGTTCACCGAAAGCACGCCCCGTGGCGCAAGAAAGGCGCCGTCGTCATCCATTTCGTACATGGGGAGCACATACCCCATGGAGCCCGCATATACGGAGGGTACCCTGCGCCGTTCCGCCAGGTCTGCGCCAAAATAGTAGTAGCCGTCGTGAACAGCGGTTATTTCGTCGGACAGGGGGCCCGACTTTGTGTTAGAGACAATCACGCTGCCGGAATCGCCCACGTCCAAGGTCAACTTGGTGACACCGCTATAAAGCTGCCCGCGAGAAAAAGCCCACAGGGTCCCCACGGAACCCGTTTCGTTCACATTGCGGACATCGTTGCTGAACAACGTCTCGGCGGCAAAGGCGCAGGAGGAAAACAGGGCGACACCCGCCAGCACCTTCAGGTTCATCTTGATATTCGTCTTGATATTTTTGTAAAAAATCATTCGTGTACCACAGTTCAAAACTATCGCATGTCGATTTCGTCCACGCCATCGATGCTAACGTACTTGAAAACCTTATCCGATACATTTTTCAAGACCTTCAGGTCCACAATGTTGTACCAGGAACTGTTGGCCATGGGGTCCATCGTAAAAAGACGCACCGGAGAAAAGTCCTTTTGGCTAAGCCACACTTCCATCTGGTCGAACTGGCCCGCATACTTCGAAGGATCCAGCTTCAAGACCCAAAGGGTCTGGTTGTTAAAAACTCCGGTACTGATGGAGCGAGCCTTGCAATTCAAGTACTTGAAAAGAATCTCCGAAGGATGCAGGG
>JABUUR010000049.1 GCA_021443065.1 Fibrobacter sp. | reverse complement strand
ATCCCGGGCTTGATTTCTCGCTGTCATCCCGGGCTTGACCCGGGATCTCGCTTACTTTGATGACAATGCATGGCGACCGGGACAAGTGTCCTACCCTAGAACATCACAAGGGTTTCGGCCTTGGTAATATTCTTTACTTCTTTCTGGATTTTTTCTATGCCAGCCTTTTGCATCGCAAGTTTTAAAAGTTCTGCCGCAGCCATGGCATCGTCCAGGGCACGATGGTGGTTAAAGTCCGGAAGTCCCAACGACTCCGTCAAGTTATGCAGGCTGTAACTGGGCAAACCCGGAAAAAACCGCCTTGATAGTTTTACCGTACAAAGACGTGGCGGGTCGTACTTGATAGCACAACGTTTAAGTTCCGCACGAATGAACCTGCTATCGAACTGAACGTTATGGGCCACAAAAATGCGACCCTGCAGCATTTCCGCAATCTCCTCTGCAATGGCCGAAAACTGGGGTTTTCCCCTTACCATGTCGTCATTGATTCCCGTCAGGCCCCGAATAAATTCGGGAATAGGCTGCCCCGGGTCCACCAACGTCTGGAAGGTTTTTACCACTTCAAAATCATCCAGCAGCACGATGCCGATTTCAATGATGCGTCCAAAATCAGCCTTTCCCCCTGTCGTCTCCAAGTCAACAACAGCAAATTTCATTTAAGCCCAATTTATTTCACAGGTATGTCAAATTCCAATGTCTGCCGGCCTGTTTCGCTTACAACTTTCGCCTTCATGACCTTTGCCTTGGGGCGGGCGTAAATAGGCACCACCAGCAGGTTCGAAACACCGCTGTCTTCGCTGGCACTCGCCTCGGAGTCGCTTGCCCTCTGCGAAAAAATGGGTTTCTTGCCGGTATCGTAAATCGAGTAAATCAAGTCACGGACGAACCCCGCCTTGATCTGCTTGGTAGGCACCTGGAAATAGACGATACCGCCCTTGGGGACCTTGCGCAGGCTGTCCTTGATTTCTTCTTCGGTGGCGAAGTCAGCCTCCATGGCCATGCGCACGTCTTTCTTTATGCGGTCCACGCTCTCGTACTTGATGGAAATCTCGTACTTTGCATCTTCGGGAATGGCCGTAGGCCGAACGTCCCGAATCTTTGCGTTGTTCTGGTAGTATTCCCACCTGCCGTTATCGTGAAGTATTACGGTAGAGCCGTTGGACGCGGTGGCAATGATGTCCTCGGCAAAGGAAAAAACAACAAAAAAAGATACAAGAAAAATTATTCTCGAAAGCATAAGCACTCCCTGATTCGTTCTAAATATAATCCAATTCATCCCATCATGTTGTAAATTTCCGGACCAATGATACCTTGTTCCATGGTGGTCACCAAAAGACGCTGCTCCAAGGTACCTACAGGCTCCCGCAAGCCGCTAAAAGGGAACCCCACCATACATTCCGCAGAATCTTTCAGCAGTTGTTCGCCCAAGGCCGCATGCAAGGCCAGGCTTGCATCGATGTACTTTAGGTGGGTCGGCTCCTCCAGCATAAAATTCAGCGGAGCCTTGTTGTTCAGCACCCGGCTTGCAGGAACCTTGGTGCCAAATTCATCTTCTACGCCCATGTTGGCTGCCACAAGGTTCGGGTTCGCCATAATGGCCGCAACCGCAGCATCGGAAAGGGCCCCCTTGACTCCCGTGGCAGTCACAAGGTAATCCGCCTCTGCAACCTTTGCGCTGACCAGGATTTCTTCCCGACAATCCACAATGACGACGCCGTTGTTCTCAAGCACATGGCAGAAATCCGTCTCTGAATTTTTGTGACGGGTATCCGTAACCGTGCAAACATTCATTCCACGGCGCACCCCCTGAAGGGCGATGCCGCACCCCACCTTGCCGCTACCGAAAACCACGAGGTTTTTATCCTCGTATCCATGGGAGTCAAAACCCAGTTGGTCCAAGGCACGGAAACATCCGTCCCCTGTTCCCAGGGTGGTTTCGATGCGCTTTACAATTCCGCTGTCCGCCACGTAGACCGGGTAAGGGGAACCTTCGAAAAACTGCACCCCGGAGCGGGTCAGTTCCACAAAGCCCACACGGGGATTGCAAAAACTGAATTGTCCGGCACAGTCCAGTATCAAATCGAAATCATCGTCCACGATTCCGGCCTTGACATCCTTGTCGCTAACGACAGGGATTCCGTTTTCCTTAAGCAGGGCAACCACGGCAGGGTCGCAGGGCATGGACGCCACGTCATCAGTTCCATAGGCCCGTCCCACATACAAATCTGCGCCACCCGCAATCAAGGCGCGGTACTGGACACAGGTATTTTTGAAAATGGGGGTAGCCGCCAACACCTTCAGGCCTTCAAAAGGCCTGGTGTTCATCCACTCTCCCGCAAGTTGCGACAGGGCCGGATATTCGCATGGCTGGTAGGAACCGTCAATAACTTCGTCCAAGAACATAACGTCTATTCAATAAAGCTCGTTTTATACAGCCTACTTATCTACGCTAATGAGTTGCGCAGGGCCCCTGCCCGGCAGCGGCTTGAAAATCTTTACCGAGGCGGCAAGTTCTTCGCCAAAGGCTTTCATGTGGCATTGGAAAATGTAGTTCATGCCGGCAACCACCTGCGAAGACACCGTAAGCGGGGTCAAGTTCAAGTAGGCGTAATCCTTGGTGGCTTCGGCAAACACGGCCAGGTCTTCCTCGGTAGGCAAGCGGGATTCACCGTAGGCACCCACCATCTGTCGTTCACTTGCACCGGCACGGACCGCGGCAATATGCTTTTCAATTTCTTCCGTCAGGTTCACATCGGGATTGTTTGCACGGCGATTGGAAATTCCGTAAGACAGCACCACATGGGCGTCAGGTTCCATGGAAGCCAGTTCCTTGGCGCTGGCCAGGCGACCGCCGCTTCCGTAGGTGCAGAAAGGCACCACCACCTTTCCGCTTAAGTCGTTGGAATCCAAAAAGGTGTACATGGGAGGGGCATAAAAGCCAAACATTATGGGGGCGCCCACATAAAGGGTGTCGTACTTTGAAAGATCCAATTTGGCATTTGCCAACGCGGGCCAGTTCTTGGACTCCCGCTCGGCACGGACAGCAGCGATGGTGCTGTCGTAGGTGGATGGGTACGGGTCAACTTTCTTCAATTCAATGGTCTCCGCCCCCAGCTGCCTTGCGAATTCTTCGGCAACCTTTTTGGTGGTTCCCGTCTGGGAGAAATAAATCACAGCATTCTTTTGCAAACCGACTTGCGCATCGGCAGGAACCTGCGAATCCTTTTTCTGTTCATCGCAGGCAGTCATCATGGCCAATGCCGCAACTGCGCCCAAAATACCGAAAAACTTTTTCATAAAAAACCTCGTGTAAAAATATAGGTTATAGTATAGCTTATTTTCCAGCGGCAAGTCCCGTAGTAAAGATAACGCCCTGCAATTTTACTATCTTTGGAGCCGCAAAGGCGCAGGTCGCGCTGAAATCAACCGGAGGCTACACTATGGCACTTCAATTCTACAACACCGCATCGCGCAAGAAAGAGATTTTCACACTCCCCGAAGGAGTTCCCGCGGTTCGTATGTACTGTTGCGGCCCCACGGTGTACCACTT
>JABUUR010000170.1 GCA_021443065.1 Fibrobacter sp. | reverse complement strand
AGAATCAGCATGCCGTTCTTGGAGTAGATGTTGTTTGCGGTAAGGTCAACGCGGTTGCCGTCGAAGGTCCAGTCGCCCTTGCTCCAGCGCTGGGAATCGAAGGTGTCGAAATTGTCGGTCCAGTCCAGAGTGAAGTCGGAGCCGTCGGGTCCCTGGCCCGGGGTGTAATTGTAGCGCTTGACCCAGTTGATGAACTGGAACACGGGGAGCTTGTTTTCGTCCCAGTCACCCACCCAGCCGGCATCTGTGTGAGACCACAGGTTGAAGCGGATGCCCTGGGGCTTGGTTAAGGCTGCCACCTGGTCCTGGCCGTTTACCGGCTGGTCGCCTTTCTTTGTCTTGCGGACTTCCACGCCGTCCAATGTCCAGCGAACGTAATCGGGGGTCCATTCCAGGCCGTAGGTGTGGAATGCAGCGTTTGCCGCCGGGTTTACTGCGTGATGAGCTTCGCTTTTATTTTGTGCATTAGCCGTACCGGTAATGATGTTGGACTGGAAACTGCCGGGATTCTTGCCCAGGACTTCGATGTCGATTTCCACCCAGGGGCGTCCGTCCTGGATTTCGGAGCCGTTGCTGTAGAGGAACATGGAGCTGACTGTGCCTGAGATTGCACCCATGTACATGCGGGCCTCGTACTTGCCGTACATCCATTCTTCGTTGGAGTAAAGTTCCGCTCCGGAATATGCCTTATTTTGTGCCATGGCAGTCCCTACGGAAAGCGCGGTCAGCACTGCTGCAGACACCATTATCTTGAAATTCATGTTTTCCTCTTTCGTTTTCACCCATACATCGAAAAAAATAGATTGTTGCCCCAAAAGGGTGTGAAATGCTTTGTGTCATAATGATTTGGCTGTATCATCTGTATTTTTTTTACTGCATCTTCCCCGATTTGGAACGAAATGTGACGATATTCACATCTGGCATTGATAAAATGTCCACAAAAAAAGCCCTGATTTGGGTAAAAATATCCAGTCTGGAAAATATTTTTTACGTAAGAAACATGGTGTTAAATCAAAAAAGGATGTGTTTATGAAAAAGATCATGGCAATTGTTGCGGCAGGCCTTGCCGCAGCCTCCGTTTCTCATGGGGCTCTCGCCGATGGTGGTGCCAAGTTCCTTGGAAACATCACTACCAGCAGCCAAGTCCGCGACGACATGGGTACCTACTGGAACCAGATTACCAACGAAAACGGATGCAAGTGGGGCTCCATCCATTCCGTAGACAATAGCGGAAAAAGCGTTTTCAATTTCAACGGCTTCGACAGCTGCGAAAACGGATACAAGTGGTCAAAGGCCGCCCCCGGTCGCACCTTCAAGTTCCACGCCCTGATCTGGGGTTCCCAGACTCCCGACTTCATTTGCCGTGGAAAAAATCCAAACATCACTGTCGAAAAGACTCGCCAGTACATTACCGATTGGTTTGACGCGGTGGCTGCCAAGTTCCCCGACTTGGAATACATCGACGTGGTGAACGAGGCTATCTGGGATGGAGGCAACTACCACTCCGGCTACCGTTCCAAAGCGGTAGGTGCAGAAGGTATCAGCACTGACGATGACCAATGCGCCGGCACCTATATCATCGATGCCCTGGGCGGCGATGATGTGGTGAACGGCAAGCACCAGTACAATTTTGTGCAGAAAGCCTTTGAAATGGCCCGTGAACGCTGGCCCAAGGCAAAACTCATCTATAACGACTACAACACTCTCTCCTGGCAGATGAACGAAGGCATCGAGATGGTCCAGACGCTGTTGAAGAACGGCGCCCCCATTGACTTCTACGGCCAGCAGGCCCACGACTGCAAGGGCATGAGCAAGTCCGATTTCGAATCCAAACTCACCAAGATTCACGATGCCGTAGGTATTCCCCTGCTGATCTCGGAATACGATATTGGCGAAGCCGACGACCAGAAGCAAAAGAACGATTACGCGAACCAGATTCCCTTCATGTGGGAAACTCCCTGGATCGGCGGCATCACCATCTGGGGCTATATCAACGGTGCCACCTGGTCCGCGAATACGGGTATCATGGAAAGCAACGGCACCAAGCGCCCTGCCATGGTGTGGCTGGAGGAATACTTCAAGACGAATCTTGACAAGGGCCAGAACAGCACTGGCACTGCCGTAGAACCCGTTCCCCAGGAACCTTTCAAGGGCACGCCCTTTGCGATTCCGGGTAAGATCGAAGCCGAAGACTTCGACAAGCCGGGCGTAGGTGTCGGTAACGATTCCTACAGCGTGGCGACCACCGAAAACAAGGGCGACTCCGACTACCGCAAGGAGACTCCTGTAAGCATCTACTCCAAGGCCTCCGGCAACATCATAGGCTACAACAATGCCGGCAACTGGTACGAATACACTGTGGACGTGGCTGAAACCGGCACATACACCATGTTTGCCGCCGTGGCTTCTGCAGCAGGTGCCGCATTCTCCCTCTCCATGGACGGCGAGGCCATCACAAGCACGGTGGAAGTCCCTGCCGCAAGCGAAGGCGAAGAAAACTACGACGACTACAACAAGGTTTCCGCCAAGGTGAACCTGACCCGGGGCCAGCATATTTTGCGCCTCACTATCGAAAAGGACTGGATGGACATCGACTACATCACCTTTGTTGCCGGAGAAAACGTCCAGGACCCGGAACCCATCGACAAGGATCCCTCCGCAATCGCCC
The DNA here is from genome assembly GCA_021443065.1 of Fibrobacter sp. Classification (GTDB taxonomy): domain Bacteria; phylum Fibrobacterota; class Fibrobacteria; order Fibrobacterales; family Fibrobacteraceae; genus Fibrobacter. The sequence continues at coordinate 925 of JABUUR010000170.1, read as the reverse complement.
AGAAGGTCAACCTCACCAGCAACGTTCTTGAAGATTACGACGTGTTCGACATGCAGGGTGCCTTCATGGGCCGCATGAGCGCCTACGGTATGGACCAGGCTGTAAGCACCGTCAAGAACAGTTCCATGCTCAAGGCCAAGGGCGTGTACTTTATCCGCTCCAAGACCACCAGGCAGATGCATCCTGTGACTATCCGTTAGTGCGATTTTTGCGCTGTAATGGCGTGATTCGTAAAAAAATGCCTGAATTTTGGCAAAAAAAGGCTTTTCCTTGTCGGGAAGGGCCTTTTTTATGTAAACAAAATGCCGTTGATAAATTGTCCATGAAAGTGCCTTCGGGGGGTCGGACGATATTCCAATTTGGAGGATAGTTTATAGGGGAGGCTTGTGGGATGGCCTCGTAAAAATGCCCCTCAAGGGCAAACAAAGGATGGATGTATGAAAAAAACACTCTCTGCCATGGCTATCGCTACGGCTCTCTCTGTTCCCGCTTTTGCAGGCCCTGGCCTAGCCGACGGTGCGTGCAAGTTCCTCGGAAATATTACAACTGGCGGCCAGGTTCGATCTGACTTTGGCACCTATTGGAACCAGATTACTGCCGAAAACGAATGTAAATGGCAGTCCATTGAAGGCACCCGTGGTAATTACAATTGGTCTGGCTGTGACCGTGCCTATAACTGGGCAAAGCAGAATGGGGGGCACTTCAAGTTCCATGCCTTGCTGTGGGGTTCCCAGTATCCGAACTGGCTTGGCAACCTGGATGCTTCAGCCACCAAAGATGCCATTACTGCATGGTTCGATGCTGTTGCCAAGCGTTACCCCGATGCAGAAATGATTGATGTGGCCAACGAAGCTATCCGTACGGGTAACAACCAGTATCACTCCGGTTATGCCAACACCAAGATTCGTGAGGCTTTGGGCGGTGA
>JABUUR010000193.1 GCA_021443065.1 Fibrobacter sp. | reverse complement strand
GACGATGAAGTCGCGGTGGAAAAATTCGAGGTTCCCAAGGCAAACAAGGCCGAAGGTTCCGAAGAGCAGAACTTTGACGATTACTCCAAGGTCGGTGCGAACATCAAGTTTGCTGCCGGAAAGCATGTGTTGCGCATTACCGCCACTGCCGACTGGTTCGACATAGACTACTTCAACTTTGTGAAGGGTGCAAATGCCGAAGATGACAATCCCTACGGTGAAGACATTCCTCCCACCGAAGGTATTGCAAATAAAGTAATGTTCACTGCCGCATCCCAGGATCTTGTGGTATTTAACATGCTGGGCAAAAAACTTGGTACCGTCCGTCTTAACGGAAACTCTGCAGCAGAGGCGTTGCGCATGTCCGGCTACAGTGCTGGCATGTACATGGTCCGCGGCAAGGGCGTAAACCAGGTTGTGAATACGGCCAAGTAAGTCTCTCTCCAAGAACACATTAAAAAGGCGACTCTCTTACGGGTCGTCTTTTTTATTGCGGAATTTTTTGCGGGAATTTCATTGAGAAATTTACTGCAAGGCATTGACAATCTATCCATAGTAATTACTGCATTGCATGTCTTTTTTGTTTACGTCTTAGGTATCTTTGATATGGGTGTAAAAGAAAGGACGGCTTATGAAGAAGAGTTTGGTATTCAGTGTGATGGCAATCCTAGGATGTGCCGCAACTTCCTTTTCCGCAACTGAGTTTTATGTGTCTCCTTCGGGTAGCGATGCCAACGATGGCTCCAAGGCAAAGCCTTTCAAGACTTTGACCCAGGCCCAAAAGGCTGTTCGTGCGGTGAACCAGAACATGACGGATGACATCAATGTCTACCTTCGCGAAGGTACATATCAACTCGCCTCCACTATCAAGTTTGTAAATGCCGACGGCGGTACCAATGGCCATTACGTCAACTACCAGGCCTTTGGCGACGAAACTGTCATTGTGACTGGCGGCTTGCCCATTACCGGTTGGCAAATGTGCGACGAGGCTGCCAACATCTGGTGCGCCAAAGGTGTCGATGCCCGATTCCGCCAGATGTACATCAACGGCAAAAAGGCTATTCGCGCTCGTCACCCCAATATTGAAAATGCCGGTGATCACAACTTTAATCGCCTGGCGAAGGTCGACTCCATGGGTCGCGCCTTTGACGTTTACACTGACCAGATCAAGGAACTTAAAAACCCTAAGCGTGCCGAAATCCACTTGATGGTGGCGTGGGCCGACCAGGTGTTGCGTCTGGATGAAGTCAAGAACAATGGTAACGTATCTAAACTTGTTCCCCAGGACCCCGAACGTAGCAGGCTTTTCAAGCGCAAGTACCCCATGTTGGGAACCGCCTTTGCTAGCAATCCGCCTAAGCAGCAGGTGTACTACCTGGAAAACGATTACAACCTGATGGATTCCGAAGGGGAATGGTTCCTTGACGAAGACGAAAACATTTTGTATTACAAGGCTCGCAAGGGCGAAAATCTCGCTGGCGCCAATGTGGTTGTCCCCAATCTCGAGACCCTCATTGAAATTCGTGGCGAAAGCACCAAGAACAAGTTGCAGAATTTGCGCATCAAGGGAATAGCCTTTGAACACACCAATTTCCTGCGCCCCTCCAAGGAAGGGTTCCTCGATTTGCAGGCGGGTCAATTCTCCGTGTTTGTCGAAGACCGCGGTACTCTTAATTCCAACGAATTTAACCTGTGGCACCCCAATGCGGCAATCATGGCCAGCAACACCAGCCATTTGGCTATCGAAAACAATATCTTTGCCAACATTGCGGCTACAGGTCTTGACCTCGAAAGCGGCACCAACGATTCCCGCGTCATGGGAAATGTCTTTAGGGAAATTGGCGGTTCCGGAATTTCCGTGGGCAAGTTTTCTCCAGACTCCTTGACCGAAATTCATAAGGGTTACAATCCCAGCGACAAGGACGAAATCAGCACCCGCGATTCTATAATGAACAACCTGGTGACCAATACCACCAACGAAATCCAGGGAGGTGTGGGCATTGCCGCCGGATACCCCCGCTACGTGGTGATTGAGCACAACGAAGTTTCTTATGCGAACTATTCCGGTATTTCTGTGGGCTTTGGCTGGACCAAGCAAGAAACTGCCATGACCAATAATCACATCAACTGGAACAACATTCACGACATTGCTCGCCTGCTTTGCGACTCCGGTCCGATTTACACCTTGTCCAACCAAGGTACCGGTTCCGAAATCCAGCACAATTACATCCACGACAACGGCACCTCCAAATGGGCCGACTACTGGAACGTTCCTATTTACTTGGACGAAGGCTCCAGCGGCTTTACCATCAAGGAAAATGTTTTCTCCAACTCTCCAGATGGCGTAGGCCAGAATCAGGCTGGGTCTAATTCCATCCAGCAGGCCTCGGGTTACAGGAGCGACGATGTCGTTGCAAACGCCGGCCTTCAGGGCGATTACAAGGCAATCGTAAACAAGATTGTTCCCGAACCCAACTTTGGCGACGGTATTGCCCAGGAACCTTACAAGTCCGTATTGACTTTGCCGGGTCGTATCGAATTTGAAGATTACGATGTGGGCGGCCAGGGCATTAGTTACAGCGACAATGATGTAGAAAATCAGGGCAATGTGTATCGCGAGGATGCCGTAGACATTGTGGGCTTTGAATGTGCGGACACCTTGAATACTGTAGATTGCAAGGGCTTTGCCATCGGTTACACCAACGCCGGCGAATGGCTGGAATACTCCGTCAAGGTGACTGAATCTGCAGAGTATGTTTTCCGCACCCGCGTGGCAAGCGGCTTGGAAGGTGCCGGTTTCCAGATTTTTGTAGACGGTGAAGCAGTTTCCGATACCATAGGCATTCCCGCTGGCGAAGGCTGGGATACCTATACCGAAATTGACGGTAAAACCGCAAGGATCGAACAGGGTGAACACGTTATCCGAATCAAGTTGACGGGGGCATACGGCAACCTGGACTGGATTCAGTTTGCGCTGAACGATAGCGATCTCAGTGCCATTGACAAGGGCTTCCGCAGTCAAAAGTTCAGAATTTCCGAAGAAGGCCCTAACGTTCAGTACTTCGACATGCAGGGCCATCGCTTGAACAAGGCTGCCGCCAAGAACCCGGGAGTCTATTTGGTGAAAACGCCCAAGGGGAGTTTCCTCAAGCGCGTCGAAAAATAACTATCTTATGTGGTTGATTATACGGCAGAATAAATGACGGATTTTTAGAATAGAAATTCCTACATCACACCCGAAGGCACCCTGGGCAATAACGCTCGGGGTGCTTTTTTTTTGCGTCATCCCGGCCTAAGCCTGCCCCGGGCTTGACCCGGGGAGCCGGGATCCCTCTCCATAAGAAGTCCAATGTACGCGAACCCAGCCCTTTGACAAAATATCCATAGAACGTGCGCGTAGCCTATGTGATTTTTCGTTTCCAGAAAATAACTTTATAACGGGTGTAGAACAAAAGGTGATGGTATATGAAAAAGAATCAATTTGTGGCTGCTGCAGTCGCTGCACTTTCTCTCTCGGCTGGGGCTTATGCCCAGACCTTCAACGAATGGAATGAAAATCCAAAGACGTTCGGCATCAATGTACTCACGCCCCACGTGAC
>JABUUR010000377.1 GCA_021443065.1 Fibrobacter sp. | reverse complement strand
GCTGGCGTAGAATGCCGATTTGACGCCCTTGTCACGAAATTGGACCGCGTAGACGACGAATGGGTTGTGACGGTTTTGGTAAACGGAACCGAAGAAAAGTTGCACGCACCGGTGGTGGTGGACGCCTCTGGCCCGGGTGCGCGGCTGACCAAGAACATCCCTTGCCTTGAGGGCATCGAATCTGGCGATACGGACCTGGAACCTGCCATTTTCGCGGTTGCGGAGGGCATCGAGCATAGTCCGGAACATATCGAACTGTTCTTCGGAAGCGATTTCCCCTGCGGCTACGGTTGGATTTTCCCTCGTGACGGAAAGGAAGTGAACATCGGTTTTGTCCTTGGTAAAGACGTAAAAACGGACGTTTCCAACCGGCAAAAACTGATGGATTTCTTGGCGAAGGAATACCCGCAGGCCAGGGTCAAGGCGGTGTACGGCGGCATGATCGCCTGCGGTCAGTCCCTCAAGCCCATTGCCAAGTGTGGCCTCTTCAAGGCCGGCGATTCTGCAAGTTGCGTCAATCCCATCAGCCGTTCGGGCATTACGGAGTCCATGCTGTGCGGTAAGATTGTGGGGGAGGCCGCCTACCAATGGCTGAACGCCCCTGTCAATGAACGCTCCTCCGTCGAAGCCAGAGCCTACAAGACCTGGATGGAAAAAATGGGCGACTCCCACATGCAGATTGCCCGGGGCAAGGCCGCGTTCAACCAGATTACCGACAACCAACTTAACAAGGCCGCCCAGCGCCTGTCCCGGCTCCCTCGCGAAAAGCAGACTCTTTTCCGCATTTTTTTCAACGTACTTTGGGCAAGCCCTTCCCTGGTCTGGAAACTGCGCTCGTTCTTGCATTGGTAGCATTAGATTTGTATAAGGTTTGTTGATGATGTCTGAAACCATTGAAAATCGACTTGAGGAAATCCGCGGCAAGTTCGCGGGGTTTACGGATCCCGACGACAAGTGGAAATTCCTGTTGGATTTGGCCAAGGCCCACAAGGGCATGGACGCAAGCCTCAAGGCGGAAAAGTTCATTATCGTAGGTTGCGCCTCCACCATGTACCTGGTTCCAGCCTTTGACGGCGAGAAGATCCATTTTGAAATGGATGTGGAAGGTGGTACGACCAACCCGCTGATCAGCCGTGGCCTGGGAGCATTGGCATTGCAGGTTTACAACGACATGCCCCCTGCGGATATTTTGTCTGTAGACCCGGCTTTTTTCCAGCAGATTGGCTTGAACGTGGGGCTTTCGCCTACACGGTCCAACGGCTTTGCCAGCCTGGTAAAACAGATTTATTTATACGCGAGAGTGTTTTCGGCTCTTGCAAAAAAGTAACTAAAAAGGACAAGAAAAATGGGTTTAAGTTTTTTGAATGGAAAGAGCCCCTTTGACGAGGCTGAAGAACGTTTGGCTGCCGGTGAAACCGTCAACGGCAAGCCGAAAATGCCTGTTGCACCGGCCATGGGCTGGCAAGACGGCGTGTTCCTTCTGGTGATTATCGCCCTGGTGGTCGGTGGCTACCAGTATTACCAGCATGCCAAGAAAAAGTCCGCGGATGTATTTGCCGCGTGCGAAACTTTGTACGCCGCCGCCGCAAACGACGTGGCCAAGTATGCCGAGGTGGAAACCTGCTATGAGGCCACCTGGGACTTGGGTTTTGTCAGCGATTCCCTTGAGGTTGTCCGCCAGAATCGCATTGGCGAGGTTGAAGACATGCGCAACGTGCAGAAGGACCTGTACGATGCCGTCAACGAGGATTTGACCAAGGGTGATTCCGCTGCCGCAATGAAAAAGGTTCTGGGCTATACCGGTCCGGTTCTGCTTTTCGGTGGCGCCAGGGAAGACTGGGAATCCTTGACCAAGGTTGCCGCTGAATTTGCTGCCGCCCAAGAAGCACGCCTTGCCGCCGAAAAGGCCGCCAAGGAAGAAGCAGAACGTTTAGCCGCCGAAGAGGCTGCAAAAGCCCAAGCCGCCCAGACCGCCAAGAAAAAATCCCGCAAAGTCAAGAACTAACTGATTTTGGTTGTCGGTAGTCAGTTCTTTTTGAAGGAAATACCTTTATTCGTTGAGCCCTGTCGCGCCAACGTATTCCTAGATCACAAACGGTGAAAATCGTTAGACTTTCATAAATTTGTGCGATAAAAAGATCCCGGCTCCCCGGATCAAGTCCGGGGCTGGCTTAGGCCGGGATGGACCAGGGGTTATTTCCCGAGGCAATCGTCCAGGACGGCGATGATTTTCTTCTTTTCCATGTGCTGGCCAATGAATACCAGGCGGATGATGCGGTCGCCGTACTCCTCGTCCCACACCTTCATTAAATCAGGGTTCTGGGCCAAGATGTATTCTTGCGTGGCCTTGTCTTCGGCGGCAAACCAACGCCCGAAATTCTGGGCGGATGCCTGCTTGCCTGCCTGTTCGAACAGGTAGCTTTCGGTACGTTCGTCTGCGAACCAGAGAAGACCCTTGGTGCGGATGATTGCGTTGGGGTAATCGTCCAGGAATGCTTCGAACTTTTTGCGGTCGAAGGGGCGGCGACGTTCGTACACGAATGTAGAAATGCCGTATTCGTCACCATGGGGGTGGTCCTTGTCGTGATGATGACCGCAGTGGCACACCCCGTGCTCGTGGTCGCAGTGGCTGTGGTCTTCATGTTCATGGTCATGTTCTTCGTGATCGTGATGCTCGTGGTCGTGATGCTCGTGGTCGTCATCATCGTCGTCGTGATCGTCGTCGATCTTGTTCAGTTCGATGGCCCAGGCGGCGCTTTCTGCAACCTTCTCGAAATCAAACTGCTTGGTGTCTAGAATGTCCTTCATTTCCACCTTTCCAAAATTGGTCTCGATCATCTTGGCGGTAGGCTGCAGGGCGCGTACCACGGCTTTCACGTGTTCAAGGTCGCCCTTGGAAAGACTGTCCACCTTGTTCATGATGATTGTGTTGCAGAATTCAATCTGCTGGATAAGCAGGTTTGCAATGTCCTGTTCCTCCAGATCCTTGGCAAGGAGCTTTTCTCCGCCGGCAAATTCGTCGGCCAGACGGCAGACATCCACCACGGAAACCACGTTGTCCAGGTGGCAGGGGAGTGGCTCGCCCTTGGAACTTTGGAGTTGCGCGCCGGCCATGCAGATGGTCTGTGCGATAGGTACGGGTTCGCAAATACCGCTGGCCTCGATGAGAATGTAGTCGAACTTGCCTGTTTCCAGAATTTCGGCGATTTGTTCCAGCATGTCTTGCTTCAGGGAACAGCAGATGCAACCGTTGGAAAGAGGAACCACCTTGCCGGAATCTTCCTTGGTGATGTTCCCGCCCTTTTCAATGAGGGTCTGGTCGATGTTGATTTCACCAATGTCGTTGACGATGACAGCGACATGGTAGCCTTCCTGGTTGTTAAGAACGTAGTTGAGAAGTGTTGTCTTTCCTGCTCCCAGGTAGCCGGTGAGCACTGTAATAGGTACTGATTTTTTCATGATGTGAAATTTAGCAATTTTTATGGGGTACAGTAAAACCCTGTGGCAAAAGATACATTGTGAGGTCGGGGAATTTGCCCCCTAGAAGCATGACCTCGTTTCTCAAAGCGACGATATAGAATTGTTGGCAACTTTGTTGCCTTACAATTCTTAGGTTCGA
>JABUUR010000520.1 GCA_021443065.1 Fibrobacter sp. | reverse complement strand
CAACCTTGCGATTACTAGAACCTGAATCTAGCGCGTCTACCAGTTCCGCCACATCCGCATGTTCGTGATGCCAAATTTTGAAAATTATCGCGTTTTTGTCAAGGGTATTTCAGAAAAAAACTCTAAAATCCAGTTTTTTCGCTTATTTTGCCAGTAGCTCCAGTCGTGTTCACCCTCCGGATCGAACCTCATGTCGCATTCCGACCCCACATTTTGGCAAAAAAGGCCATTCCAGGTCGTAGTTTCGCGGGCAGGATACAGCCGGTCTGAGCCCCCCTGCAGAAAAAGCCAGCGCCCTCTGCGGGACTTGAGTTGCAGCGCCACATCCTCGGCATGCCCCAAGGCCGGTCCGTAGGTGCTCATTAAAAGGCGAGACCTCTGCCCACGCCCACCCCAGGAAGTATACGCGACAACCCCCAGCCCGCCGTCTGAAATTCCCACCAGATGTACGGAATCCACGGGAACGCCGCGACGCGCCGCTACGGAATCCAGCGCGGCATCCACCCACTCCACCGCGGTGCGGGTCACCCAATGATTGTTTTTGCAGGCAGACACGCTGACCGTTGTAAACCCGGGGAACATTTCCGAAAAATCCCTGCCGGCAACCAGCCCCTTTTCGCAATTGCCGCTGGACATGCCCCCATGGAACCAAACGGCGACAGGAGCGTTTTTACCAATCCCCCACCACACGCCGACAGCGCTTTCCAAACGAGAACTGGCAGACACAACCTTCAACTGGGTAAATTTTTCACCGGCAACAACAACCGCTGCAGAGAGCAGAACAAGAACAATTACTTTGTTCATACTTTATTCTTATTTTATTCAAATTCAGCGACGTTTCTTGAATAGCCACAAGCAAAACAAGACCAGAGCAAATATCCACAGCAGCGCGATTGCCGCAGCGTAGAGGAACCCGTAGTAAACCTGGTAATCAATCACCAGGTCATCCACCGTCAACTCGCCATCCGATGAGGCCAAGGAATGTACAATGAACTTGTTACCGTCCATACGGGCGGCAGAAATTTCCAGGGGAATGTCGCCTGCGTTCTTGGCGGCAAAGCTGAACCACTCCGACATGTCGTCCAGAATTTCCTTGGACGCATAAAGCACAAAGGTCGCATCGTCATCGCCATTGATGCGGAACATGGTCTTGTCAAAAAAGGGAATGTCCGTTCCCCCGAAGATACTGGGTATGGATGCGTGACTCACGGTTCCATAGAACATATGGTCATCTTCGAGAAAGGCCTTGCACACCGGAAATACGTAGGAAAACAGCCATCCACCCAAAAAAGCGAACAGGAAGGAGAAATGCAGATAGTACGATTTTCTTCTGGAAAAAAAGGACATTTAAAACCTACTGCCGTGAACGGAACACAAAGAAAAATGTGGAAAGCAAAAGAACCAGGCTCAAGAAATAGAACGCCATGGGAATCTTGGATTTCAAGGAAATCTCATCTATGTTGGCGAACTGGAAAAACCGGATCAAGTCATCGCTGTACATTACCGCCATGTCACTGCTGAGGCGGGTCCATGCCATGGCCAGTTCCTCGTTGCTGCGGAACAGGGCGGTCAATTCCATTTTCAAGGAGTCCGGCAGATCAACGATCGCGGAATCGTCACCCATCAAAAAGACGACGAGACCGGCTCGGGCGGAATCAAGTTTGTGACGCAACCTTCCCTGGACCGCAGAAGACATTTCCAGAACCTGATGGTCCAGCCTGTCGTAATCGTTGAACCAGGTTGTTCGGGCCGATGCGTAGCGGCGCATACCCGCCACCTTGCTCAAGACCTCGTTTTCAAAACGGGTTACGGATCCTTGGCTTGGGGTTTCTACCCCGAGAGCGCCGACAGCATCCATTTCCTTGGCAAAGGAGACCGCCATTTCCCGTAAGGTCATGGTCTGGGAGCGGATAAGCACAGTGTCGCCGTCAAACCCGGTACGAATCCGGTCCATGGCCCTCATGGTGTAGGATTCTTGAAGTTGGTAGTCGGACAAGTTCTTTATGTACCTGGAATACAAGCCGATCTGGGGTTTCTGGGAAAAATAGAACAAGATGGTCAGGCCCACCGTTACGGCAAGGACCAACCACACCCAGGGGGTCTTGATCCTGGAGTTCAAGGTATCGGCAAGGGATTTGTTTTTCTGATCCATTCCTAAAATCAAGATACCTTTTTTCTACTTTATTCAATATGAAGCCGTTATTTTTTTCGTCGTTTTTAGCCCTTTTTATGCTGACGGGCTGCACCGTGGAGCGTGCAGAAGAACATATTGTGGCTGAACACGCCAACGGAGCAAAAAAAACGTCCCTCTGGATATATCCAAGCGGAGAAATTCTGAAACGCAACGAGTGGTACTCCGACGGCATCAAGGAACTGGAAATACCCTACAAGGACAGTCTCCCCCACGGAAGTTTCAAGCGCTGGACCGGCTATGGCGACCTGGTGATGGAGGGGGAATACAAAAAAGGCTTGCGTCACGGGAAATGGACCAGCTATTACGGTGGGCACTTCAACAAAAAGACCGAGGCCATCCGCCACTACGAAAACGACATTCCCGTCGGGGACTGGGAGGGCTGGCATTTTAACGGCGAAAGGGATTTCGAGGAACATTACAGCGACAAGGGCGATTCCGTGGGAGTGTGGAAGAGATGGAACGAGGACGGATCCATCGCCATGGAAACCACCTGCTTTGGCCATACGGATTCGGGCTACTGTAGAAAGTACGACCGCACAGGGCACCTTGAGCAGGAATACCATTGCAAAAACGGCGTTAAGCACGGTGTAAGAAAAGAATTCTACGGCGACGGAAAAAAAGTCCAGCTCGTCGAGAACTGGCTCGACGAAAACCTTTGCGGACCAAGGACATTCTACTACGCAAGCGGAACAATCCGGAAAAAGGAATTCTGGAAAAACGGCAGGCGAGACAGCGTTTGGCAGTGGTTTACTCCAGAAGGAAAACTCGTTGTTGAAAGCAAAATTACGGTTGACACATCGTCTGCGGCAGCAATCCGTACCGATTACGGCATCTGCGTAAGACCTGCACAAGACAGTTCCCTACAGTATATCGTTTGTGCAGAATCCACCTTCACCGACAACCGCCTGGATGGAGCCCTGTGGTACTACAAGGACGGGCACGAATTACGTTACGAGGAACTGCGGCACTCGGGGCAGCTTGTAAAAAGTTCAAGTTACTATCCGGATACGGTCCGCACCGCCACTGGGGATTCCATTGTATTCCACCGGCAGGCAAGCGAAGGATTCTGGGCCACAGACCCGCGGGATTCCCTCAGCCTTGTCAAAAGGGATTTGCGAAACGGAGTCTGGCGCAACTGGTACCCCAGCGGCATTTTGCGGGACAGCCTGAACTACGTGAACGGAGAGCGGGTGGGCGAACAATTCAGTTACGATTCCACGGGCAAGTTAACCATCCACAAGACAGAAAACGGAAAGATGCGCCCAGTCATTATGCATCTGATGACGATTAGCAGTGAGCGGTGAGACGAAAGAACGGCGCGAGACGCGCCTATAGACGAAAGACGATAGATGGCAGAAGTCGCTTCGCCACCAACCACCACAAATTACGAAGGCGAGAGCAAATGGTATTCAGTTATCGGTTTTCA
>JABUUR010000241.1 GCA_021443065.1 Fibrobacter sp. | reverse complement strand
CAACACTCATTTAGTGAGCGGTCAGCGCTTAGAAAGACTTGTCCACGCAGTGGATGACAAAGTAAGTGGAGGGGTGAGGTCCCGGGTCAAGCCCGGGATGACAATTAGAAAGGAGCCCGGGTAAGGTGCTTGGAAAATTCGCTACTTCTTGTCCAGCTTGGCGTTGATTTTTTTCTGCAGTTCCTTCAGATGCCAGCGGCCCCGCTTGTCTTCAAGGAAAAAACTGGTGCGAACGCCTCGCGAAAGTCCCCGGTCAATAAGGTCCAGGGCATCGGCATATCGCTTCTGGTCAAAGCGCAGTTCCGCCAAAAAGTAATAGTTGTTCAGATCCTTGGGGTCCTTCTGCATGGCCATGGTCAGGTACTTGTCCGCAAGTTTTTTGTCGGGCCACGGGAGAATCAGGGGAACGTAGGGCAGCACAAAATGGGCCCGCCCCAGAACCTGCCAGTTTTCTGTGGATGTGGCCACGTCGCGTATGGTGTTCGCCACGCCTTCCTTTACAGAAGTGAGGGCTCCCCGCTCGTTGCCCCACATGGAAAGAATCGACAGGTAGCAGTAGGCGATTTCCTTGTTTTTGGGAAATTTTTGATAGGCTTTTTCGCTATCTGTTTTCATGGTGTTCAGGGTCGCCATCCGCTTGTTTTTATCGATATCGATAAAACGGATGGTAAAAAACAGGCTCTTGACGTAACCCAGGGTCGCCTGTTCCTCCACAGTGGAGTCTGCCATGGCGGCCTTGTACCTTGCCGTCATCAACTCGGTGTTTTTCTTGTTAGCCTTGTCGCCTACCGCTTTTTCCGCCCTGACCGCATAGCAGGAATCCGCAACGCGAAGGTCGTCGTTTGCGCAAACCCATGATGCGAGCAGCAGTAGAATGACTAACAAATTTTTCATAGGCTAGACTTTCCAGTTTTGGAGGAGTCGGTTGACCTGGGCGATTTTTGCCTTTTCTTCGTCGGTGCCGTGGTAGGTCTTGAACAGCAGGCTGCGGTACTCCATCATGGCGGTCCGGATCAGGATTTTTTCATCTTTTTTCAGCATATACGGAATTACTTGTGGCCCTTGCCCTTGCCGGAGAAGTAGTCCTGCTGGCGAGTCATGCCCAGCACCGCATGCCACAGGGTTCCGTTGGGATTGATTTTTTTGCGCTCGTTGACGGCGTACTCGATGGGAACGTGGGAGAATACGTTGTTCATGCTGCCCACCACCATGTCGGTCTTGCCTGCCATGCCGGCGTGAACGGCGGCTTCTGCCAACTGGAAACAGAAGATGGCGTCGGTACCCTTTGCCGGGGTGCTGCGGACCATGTAACTGGGGTCGAAGTACTTTATGTTGATCTCCTTGCCCACGTTGTTGAAATGTTCCTTGATCTTGCGGGTCAAAAATTCGCCGATGTCGTTTTTCAGCACGTTGCCGCTGGCATCCTTTCGCTCGGGCTGGCCAATGAACAGTTCCTGGCCTGCGCCTTCGGCGACGGCGATGACGGCGTGGGTCTTGCCGTTGTCGTAGCGGCTTTCCAGGGCCTTGCAAAGGCCTTCGAGGGTAAAGGGGACTTCGGGCACGAGGCAGATGTTTACCACGGTGGTGGCAAGGGCTGCGTATGCGGCGATGAAGCCGGAGTCGCGACCCATGAGTTTTACGAGTCCAAGCCCGTTGTAGGCACCGTTGGCCTCGTTGTGGGCGCAGGTGATTACGTCGGTGGCGCTGAGGACGGCGGTCTCGAAACCGAAGGTCCTGTCGATCAGGTTCAGGTCGTTGTCGATGGTCTTGGGAATGCCGATGACCGAAATGGGCTGCTTGCGTTTTTTGATTTCCTCGGCAATGGCGTGGGCGCCCCGGAGGGTTCCGTCACCGCCGATGCAGAACAGCACGTTGATGTTCAAACGCATCAGGGTGTCCACCATGATGGCCGGGTCCTGCGCACCCCGCGAACTTCCGAGAATGGTACCGCCGTCTTCCTGGATGGCGTCCACCACGTCGGGGTTCAGTACCTTGGGGGAATATCCGTACTTGGGGTTGAGACCGCGGTAGCCGTAGGGAATGCCGAAGATATTGCGGACACCGTAATCGAACCAGAGGGTTTGCACGATACCCTTGATCACGCTGTTCAGGCCGGGGCAGAGACCGCCGCAGGTGACGATGCCCGCGCGGGTCCAGGCGGGGTCGTGGAAAATCGTTTCGCGGGGACCTGCGGCCTCGAGGCTCGGCACAGGGATGTCGTTTTCGTAGAAATGCTTTAGACGCTTGACATCGGTAGTGAGGCAAACCTGCTCGCTGTCGGAGACGAACTGGATACCCTTCATGGGGGACTTGAGAGTGCCCTGGCCTACGGTCTCGATGGAAAGGTCGTAGTCGTTAGGATTCTGTAGAATATCTTCCTGAGTCATATTAGCATCCCTTTATGGCCGCTAGATTAAATGCTTGCTCTTTCCGCCCAAAAATACAAAAATTCTCCCTTAGATCGACAACGACGGGAAGTGGATCTTCGTTCTCAATCCGGGGTTGGCGTTTTCAATTTCGATCTTCATGTTGCACAAAGTGCAAAGCTTTTTCACCATGGAGAGACCTATGCCTGTCCCGCTTGTCTGGCGGGTCATCTCGTTTTCAACGCGGTAGAATTCCTGGAACACCTTGTTCATTTCGGAAGGCGGAATGCCCGGCCCGTAGTCTCGCACGGCAAGGTACATGTCGGTACCCTTGATGACCAGTTCGATGTTGATCATCTTGTATTCCGCGTTCTTGCTGAACTTCAGGGAGTTGTCCACCAGGTTCATGAGGATCTGCATAATGGCGTCGCGGTCAATGAGCAGGCTCACGTTGCTTGCGTCGGTGTCGGAGGATACGGTCAGTTCGAAACCCTGTTTTTCAACGTTCTTGCTGTAGGTGGCCACAAAGTCGTCAAGCACGGCCTTGGGGCGGTCCTTGCGCAACTGCACGTTCCAGCGGTTGCCATCCAACTTGGACAAGTTCAATACGTTCTGGATAAGTCGCGAAAGCCTGTCGGCCTCGCTTGCAATCTGGTTGTAGTACTTCTGTTTTTTCTCCTCGCTTGCCACCCAGGAGTTCTGCAAGAGTTCCGCGTACATCTTGATGGCGGTCAGGGGCGTCTTGAGTTCGTGGGTAATGGCCGAGACAAAGTCCTGGCGCTTGGCCGCCAAGGCCACCTTGCTCTGCATAAAGCGATAGATGGTCACCATGCAAACTGCCACCACCACAAGCAGCAGGATGCCTGCAAGGATTATGGTAAGGCCCGAGGAATTTTCGCTTACGTCGGTGTACATCTTGAAGGTAAACCGCTCGTAGGGCGACATCATCTTTCGCGTAGCCTGCAGTTCGTAGCGGCTGCTTTTTACACCCAGGTTGAGAACGGAGCTGCCGCCTTCCCAAAGCTCGATGGCGTAGGGGAGCCTCGCGTACATGTCGTGAAGTTCCTGGGTCATGTAGTTCAGGTACACCACCTTGTCGACCACAAAGCCCTGGACCACGCTCAACTTGCCAATGTAAATCTGGCGGAAGAAAACCAGGTACACGTCGGTGGCCTTGACCTGCATGTTTTCAACGGTCACGGGAATCTTTGTACCGCCGGTCAGCATCTGCTGCTGTAAGATGGGTTCCATCTGGCGG
>JABUUR010000353.1 GCA_021443065.1 Fibrobacter sp. | reverse complement strand
TTTGTTTAGATTAGTCTTGATTAAGCATTATATTTGTGGAAAAGTGGTGAAATCTGCTTGTTTTCAGAGGATCCGGGAATTTTCCTGGATCTTTTTTTTGGGGCTTTGCCCCAGATCATTAATGAGTAATAGTGAACCGCGTCACTTTGACTGCCGGGTGTGCAAAAATGAATCTTGAAACCGCATTCAATACAACTTATATTTAAGCCAGCACACTAAAGAAAAGCGGGTGGGTGATGAAAGTTCGTGTAAAAAAATACGCTTATGCCATGGCTTTTTGCCTGGGTCTCGTTTCCGCAACGCTTATTGCCTGTGGAGACATGAATTCTGAAAATAAGGCATCCAAGGGCGCTGCGGTGCCTGCGGGCTTTGCCGAACAGCGCATGATTGTCGATGCGGTGGATACGCTGGATTCCTTTACCGGGGGTGTCATTTTGCCTAAGGGCAGCGAAGTTTCTCTGCATGGTAAAAAGGTCACGGGAGGTCTCCCCGCTATCATGAAATTCCTGGAAGAACGCAAGACCGGCCTGAACTACATTTACAAGAAACATCAAAAGGTCAATTTCGGTTTCGAAGGGTCCATTACCCTGGATGTGACCGTGGACCCCTGTGGCGATGTCTCGGGCATTGTTGAAATCTCCTCTACCACCGGAGTGCCCGAATTCAATACCGAGATTAAGAATTCCTTCAGCCGGCAGCAATTCCCCAAGACGGACCAGGGAAAATACACGGTTTCAATCCCCTTGAAATTCGTAAAGGAACTCCCCGCGGAGGTTGTTCCTGTTGCGGATTCTACCGTACATTAGGTGACGCAGGGGGTTTGCCCCCTGGACCCCCTCGAAACGCCTCACTACGTTCGCCCTTTCGGTACAGCGGGTGGGGTTCGTTTTTTTTGCTGTCATCCCGGCCCCCAGGCCAAGCCCTGGACAGTTGCCAATCACCAATGTGTAATAATTTTTACCTAAAAAATGTGCGCAGACTTACATGTAATGAATAAATACTTGCCTAGTGTGTAAAAATTATTTATTTTATACTGCATGAGCGCTGCGTTAGAACATTTGTACGATTACGATGACTTTCGTAAGTTCCTCCAGGACTATTTTGAGGAACAGAAAAAGATGAGGGCTGTTTTCAGCCATCGTTTTTTTGCAGCCAAGGCCGGCTTCAGCAGTTCTTCCTACTGCTTGAACGTGATTCGCGGCCGCTTCAACTTGACGCAGAAGTCCATCGAAAAATTGGCAAGGGCAATGGAGTTCGAACCCCTGCAAAAGTCCTATTTCGAGGCTCTTGTCCAATACAACCAGGCCCAGCAGGTAAACGAACGTGAAAACGCCTGGGACCAGATCGTCCAGATTCGAAAGCAGATAGAATTTACACACCTGGGTGTCAGGGAACAGCTTTATTTTTCCAGATGGTACTACCCGATTATCCGTGAACTGGCTGTCAGTTCCGACTGGAACGGCGACTACATGGTGCTGGCCCGCATGCTCGATCCCCAGATCACCACCGAAGAAGCCCGCGAAGCCGTGAAGAACTTGGTGGAGTGGGGCTTGATCCGCGAGGTGACGGAAAAAACGCCTGCAGGGGCCAAGCCCGCTGTCGTCCGTTACGAGGAAACCTCCCAGATGCTGGATGCAACGGCTATTCCGCCCATGGCTCTACGCCAGATCCGTCGTGAGTATGTCCAGCATGCCATCGGTGCCGTAGAAAACAAGACGAAAGACGAACGTTTTGCCGCGTTCACAACGCTGGCCATTAGTGAAAGTTCTTATAATTACGCTGTAGAAGTTCTGGAAGAGGCTCGAAAGAAAATTATCGCCCGGGCTGCGAACGATTCTAATGTTGAGAGGGTTTACGAGTTGATGATGGTGGCTTTTCCCATGAGCAAGAAATTTTCAAAGGAGGCTGAAAAATGATTTCCTTTGGAAAACTTCGTGCATTCGGTGTTGTCTGCGCCCTGGCTTCTTTGCTTGTTGCCTTTACCGGATGTACCAAGACTGCCGAATCTGCTGGCGGTGTGACGGACATCGGCAACTCCATTGCAGGTGTCGTGGTGGATGCCTCGGGCAATGCGGTTCCTTCTGCACGCGTCGTTGCCTACTATGATAACTGGAATCAGTCTTTCGCTTCGGACTCCGTGGTCGCCATAGCCGGCGAAGACGGCAAGTACGAACTGAAGGTGGACTCCAATGCAAATGTGGTGCTGTTCGCCTCTTATGGTGAAGATTGCGGACTGGCTGCAACTAAAAACGTGGACAATTATGTCCGGAACATACACATTGGCAAGCGTCGCACCTATTCCAGCCGTATTGCGGGCAGGCTTTCCGGTGAAGTCCGCGTGGTAGGCGCCACAAGTGACAGTGCATTTTCGAATTTGGAATCCGATGGTTCCTTCACCTTCCATAACATGCCCCAGGGCGATGTTACCTTGGCGTACTCCGACAGTACCGATGCCGAAAACCAGGTCAAGTCTCGCATCGAGTTTACAACCAACGGAGATCGTGACTCCATGGCCCTTCCGGAATTGAATTTGTTGGAAGACGATCCTTCCTGGCTGACGGTTTTGGATTTACGCTACTACGTGGGAGAAGGCTTCGGCGGTGTGTTGATTCGCAATCCGGTTTCCGAGCATTGGACTCCTGTTACGGAATTGCCCGAAACAGATTCCATTCCATCCCAGGTGGTGACGGTTGCCGTGCCTCAGAGTGTGGAATACTTGACTGGTTTCTTGTTCCCCATCAAGATTGAGACTGATGTTTTCCCGAAGGATGTCAACAAGTCGGACATCGTGGTTGTGAACAACGACAACTGGGAACTGTTCCCTTCGGAAATTGAATATTGGAATGACGAGGAGGCCTTGCTTTGGGTTCGCATTGCAGGTGTTGATTCCGGGGTGACTGAACTGAACTTCAAGGTGTTTGAAAGCGCTGAATATGCGGCAAAGCTAATCTCTTTTGATTTGGGTCAAAAGTACGACTATGTTTATTCCAGGCTCCATTTCAATGGCGATGCCAGCGTTCGTAACAGTGATGGCTCTGCGGCCAAGTCCGTCGCGGATTCCGTCGGTTTCCTGGGCAAGGGCGTTACCTTGGGACAGGGCCAGTACATGGTTATTGATTCCGTGGACATGACATGGGGCTTGTTCACCATGAGCCTGTGGACCAGATGGAACGGCGACAACGGAAAGGCCCAGGTTCTTGTCTCCGAACGGGGCGATTCTACCTACAAGTTCCAGTGGCGTTACGAAGACGGCAAGTTCAGTTTGATGAAGGGTGCTCCCAGTTCCCTGGAGATAGCGGAACTTGGTTCCTACGACTTGCCTGTGGACGAATGGACTCATCTGGTGCTGGTCTACGACAACATCAATAGTCTGTGGACCATGTATGTCAATGGCGCTGCCTTGGGCGAAACGGTAAAGTTCAGCCCCAGTTACACCGGTAGTAACATGTTCCCTGCACGTCTAGGCGGCAGCGGCATTGAGGCGGACACGTGGAACGGTGCCTTGGACGAATTCCGCTTTGAAAGTGTAATCCGTACACCCAAGTGGATCAAGTCCGTGTACGAAACCCAGAAAACTGCCGCCAAGTAGAAATACCCGTCATCCACTACGTGGACAAGTCTTTCTAAGCGCTAACCGCTCACTAAATGAGTGTTGC
>JABUUR010000016.1 GCA_021443065.1 Fibrobacter sp. | reverse complement strand
GCCCTTTCCGCTGGGTGCAAAACTGTTCTTTTCGGCCCAGGTCTTATGCCAGCGCTCTTCCACATCTTTCGAATTATAACGTGTTTCCATTTTTACTTCCAGTTAGTTTTTAACGGGGCAAAAGATAGAAAAGTTGAGAGCAATGAAAAAAACATTTTCTTTTTCCATTGCCGAAACGCCCCATCTTCACGCGAAGCGTGCAAGATAGAAAAAATGGTGATTGGTGGTTGGTGGCTGGTGGAGAGTTAATGGATATACTAGCACTTTCGTGCGAATTCTTAAAATTTATATTGGCACTTTTGTGTGATTTTTTTTGTTTTATACCAGCACTTTCGTGCAATTTTTATTATATTATATCAGCACTTTCGTGATTTTCTGGAGGTAGAAATGCTGAAACGGACCGCCTATGACCGGCTTTTGGAATGGAAAAGTCGTAGCCAGGGCTCGTCGGCTCTTTTAATCAAGGGGGCGCGCCGCGTCGGAAAATCGTTTCTGATAAAGGATTTTGCCCAAAGGGAGTACAAAAGCCATATTTTTATTGATTTTGGCCATGTGCCTAAACAAGTCTTGGACCTTTTTGAACATGAAACGGATGATTTTGAGTTGTTCTTTGCCAAGTTGTCCTCTTTTTGCAAGGTGAAACTTTACAGGCGAGAATCCCTCATTGTTTTCGATGAAGTGCAACTTTATCCCAGGGCCCGTCAACTGATAAAATACCTGGTGGCAGATGGTCGCTTTGACTACATCGAAAGCGGCTCCCTTATTTCGCTTCGTCAAAATACGAAGGATATTCTCATTCCCTCCGAAGAAGAGTCCATAGAAATGTACCCGCTGACTTTTGAGGAATATCTGTGGGCCGACGGTGACGAGGTTACTTACCCGCTGATAAAATCCTGTTTTGAAAAAAAGGTTCCCCTGGGGCCGGCCTTGCATAGAAAGGTATTAAACCGTTTTCGGGAGTACATGCTTGTAGGTGGCATGCCCCAGGCTGTAAACGCCTTTATGGAGGCAAAGGATTTTGCCAAGGCAGACCGGGCGAAACGTGAAATTTTGAACCTTTACCGAAATGACGTAACGAAGTTTGCGAAAGGGGTCAAAGCCAGGGTCCTTGCCGTATTTGATAAAATTCCAGCGCAACTTTCGAAAAAAGAAAAACGCTACAAGTTTTCCATGCTAGGCTCTAACGCCCGATACAGGTCCTACGAAAATGCTTTTGTATGGCTTAATGAGGCCATGATTGTGAACTCCTGTTTCAATGCCACAGACCCGAGAGTCGGCCTTGCTCTTAGCGCTGATGTCTCTACCCAGAAATGCTATATGGCAGATACCGGGCTTCTTGTGACGCAAACCTTTATGGACAAGTCCTATACAAGTAACGAACTGTACCGAGCCATTCTCTTTGATAAACTCGACGTGAACGAGGGCATGATCATGGAGAATGTGGTTGCACAAATGCTTCGTTCCAGCGGCCACAATCTCTATTTTTATTCCCGTTCCGATTCCGCAAACAAAAAGAACAACATGGAGATTGATTTCCTTGTCAAGAAGATGGTTGGACTAAAGGAAAAAATTTGCCCCATGGAGGTGAAGTCGGGAAGCTACAAGCAGCATGTCTCCTTGGATAAATTCTGGGGTAAATTCAAGAAGGATTTGTCTACGCCCTACATTCTCTATACAAAGGATCTGGAGGTCCGCAAAAGCGATTACGGGCCCATTGTCCACCTGCCGCTATATATGGCCGGGCTGCTGTGAAGAATTTTTTTATATTAAAACTCATGAAATCCATTGAAGTTGTTGCTGGAGTAATTCGCAGAAAATCTGCAGAGGCTCCGTCGGCTGCGGTTGAAATCCTGGCAACCCAGCGGGGTTATGGCGATTACAAGGGCGGCTGGGAATTTCCCGGGGGCAAGATGGAGCCGGGGGAGTCTCCTCGGCAGGCCCTGGCCCGGGAACTCAAGGAGGAACTGTCCGTCGATGTCCGTGTAGATGATTTTATCTGCACCGTAGATCATGATTATCCGGATTTTCACATCACCATGCACTGCTACTATTGCGAAGTCGTGGGCGGCACTTTGACTTTGCTGGAACACGAATCTGCACGATGGCTTGAGGCGTCGGAACTGCGCTCCGTCGGTTGGCTCCCTGCGGATATTTCTGTGGTGGAATGCATTGAATGCGGTGCAGGCTTGAATACGGTGTCTAAATAGGTGTGAATTGTCTCTAGAAATGGCACTTTGCATGCGTGAATGTCCCTATTTTTCTATATTTTAAGTCAAATGAAGTTACCTATCGTATGTATTATCGGGCGACCCAATGTGGGTAAGTCCTCCCTGTTCAACCGCATTCTCGGTCGCCGTGCGGCCGTGGTCAGTGACCGTGACGGTGTAACACGCGACCGCCATTACCAGACTGCGAGTTTCAAGGGGCATGAATTTACCGTGGTGGATACCGGCGGATTCTTGCCGGACGATTCCATTGATGTTTTGGCCGATAGCGTCCGTACCCAGATTTTCAATGCTGTAGAAGAATCCGACCTGGTGCTTTTCATGGTGGATGTCCGCGTGGGCATTACCAAGTTGGACCAGCAATTTGCGCGCCTTGTCCGCAAGCTGGACAAGAAAGTGATTCTTGTGGCGAACAAAAGCGAAAACGGTCAGGACCGTCAAGAAAGTTATGAATTCTTGAAACTGGGCTTTGGACAGCCCCGCACCATCAGTGCCTTGACGGGCTACGCCTGCCTTTCCCTGCTAGACGAGGTCATCGAGGTGTTGCCGACTCCTGTTCGGGGCGAGCGCAAGGAAGAACGCCCCATCAAGTTTGCAATTCTTGGACGGCCCAACGCAGGCAAGAGCACGCTGCTCAATCGATTGCTCAACGAAGACCGCGCCGTGGTTAGCGACATTCCCGGCACCACCCGCGATTCCATCGACTGCGACTTTGTGGTGGACGGCAAGAAGTTTGTGGTTACCGATACAGCGGGGCTACGCAAAAAGGCTCGTGTCGACGACGAAGTTGAAATTTTCAGCAATATGCGCACCTTGGAAAGTATTCGCCGGTCCGATGTATCCGTGCTTATGGTGGATTGCACCCGCGGGTTGGAGGTCCAGGACTTCCGCATCATCACCGACATCCGCAAGGCGGGCAAGGGTCTGGTGCTTGTCTTGAACAAGTGGGACATCCTCCCGGACAAGAACGAAAAGTCCTTTGACCACATGGTCAAGGATATGTTGGAACGTGAACCCATGCTGGAATATGTTCCCATTCTGTCCATCAGCGCCAAGGAAGGCCAGCGGGTTTCACGCGTTGTTCAGGCCATCCAGACAGTCTATGCCAACTGCCGCCGTGTTCTTGGACGCGACAACGTGGCAGAAGCCTTTGCGCGGTTCATCGATGAAAATCCGGTGCCTAGTCAGAATGCCCGCGTGGTGCAACTGACCCGCGCATGCCAAATTATGGTGGAACCGCCCGTAATTGCCATCGAAACCCGCACCCCGGACCTGGTGGCGGAATCTTACAAGCGTTACCTCCTCAAGAAATTCTATGAAGAATTCCAGCTCCAGGGCGCACCCCTCCGCTTGAACTTCGATATGAAATTAACCCTCAGAAAGGATGAAGAACTTGAACAGTTTACTGAGTCTTCCAATAGCGTACGTGTTGG
>JABUUR010000448.1 GCA_021443065.1 Fibrobacter sp. | reverse complement strand
GCCTCCAGATACAGGCCGTAAACGTTTTCAGAGATTTTCGTCTCGGAAGAACGGACACGGGCGGCACGGACAGAAAGGGCAAAACGATTCCGAAGGAATTCACAACGGGAAAGTAAAATTTCCGGGGAGTCGTCCACCCAAAGTCCGTAGTAGTTGTCCACGAACTTCACATTCTCGAAGTAGCCCTTGGAGCGGAAAACCGTATTGCGGAAAGCATTCTGCACCACCAGGTTCTTGATTTCAAAGGGGCGGCTGGACGAAACAAAATGCAGGCCGTTCCAACTGCCCGAGGAGTCCGCACTGCGGAAAACCACGGGCTTGGCCTCGGTACCCTGAATCTTTACGGTGCCGCGAAGCATGAGTTTGGCGTAATCGCCCATCAGCACCGTAACACCCGGTTCAACCACGAGAGTATCCTTTGACGAAAAAACCATACCCTGTTCCAGCATATAGGGGCTGTCGGCCTCCACAAGCGAAACCTTGCCGTTCTCGATCGCCGGGAAAGGTATTTCGCCGGCCAACGCACAACCAGCGAAGGCGGCTAGGGCCAAGGCAACTATTTTACGAACACTAACCATTAAAATTCGCCCTTCAACTTGATTTTCTGGATAACGTGCATATCCGGAATCACATTGTCAGCCACAATATCGTTCACCTTGAGGTCTCCGGTAATTTCCATGGTCGCGCTGGAAATTACACCGCGGGTCATGTCAAAGAGCACCACGCCAGTACCTACCACAAAGCCGTTACTTTCCATGCGCACGTCGGAATTGCCATCGCCGGTTTCCTTGTACTTGATGTTCATGCCGATCTTTGCCATCTGGGCTCCATCGTGGACGTACTGGTCCTGCAAGGTAAAGGACTTGTAGACAACGGTATTGCCGCCACTGCCCGGGATTTCCACGGAACGTTCCCAGGTTTCACCCAGGGTGACCGCCTTGCCCGGAAGAATGGGCTGGATTTTGAGGAAAATACGGACCAGGTCCAAGGCCTCGGTACCCAGCATCACGGAATCTTCCATCACAGGTTCGCTGACCACACCGTCCTTGGCCATCTTGAACTGGAAATGCTCCGTAGACATGTAACGCTCCATGCTGCGGAACTCTTCCACGGAACGCTTGTCGGACTTGTAATCCACGGAATCGATTTTCATTTCGAACTTGGCGGTACCGTCGTCGTAGGCGGTGAGCAGGGAATTTGTCGCCTTGACGAAAAGCCTTGTATTCATGGCCTCGGGAGTCCCGGAGACAGAATCCATGGGCAATATGGCGTTCAGGCTAGATTCCAGGGCATAAGTCTGGGCAGGGACGTTCGCAGTGTTAAAGGCAATAACAAAGTCGTTCCCTTCGCAGGCACACAAAAGCAACATCGCAGCAGAACTGGCGCAAAACTTAAAGAAATTCATGGAATGAATTATAGAAAAAAGATGGGATTTCAGTAAAACCCTGTGGCAAAAGATGCATTGCGAGGTCGGCTGCTTCGCCCCCTAGAGCACGAGGTCGCCCCCCACCGCTCAAGGCGATCTTTGTTGGTGGGCCGTTTTCAACTAGGATTGCTGGGGTTTTGCACCGCTATCGCCCTTTTCCAGGCGCATCTGCTGAAAAAAACGTTTCAACAGGCCCAGACATTCCTCCGCAAAAATGCCGCCGGTCACCGCCACGGGGCGCTTCAGGGCGTTATCCGTAATCACGTCGATGGTAGTGCCGCAACCACCAAAGCGGGTGTCCTTGGAGCCATAGACAATACGGCTCACCCGGCTGTTCAGAATGGCGCCTGCGCACATGGGGCAAGGCTCCAGGGTTACATACAAAGTAGCGCCATCCAGCCGCCAGTTGGAAAGGGCGGAGGCGGCAGTTCCGATAGCCAGGATTTCTGCATGGGCGGTGGCATCCTTGAGCATTTCAATCTGATTGTGTCCCCGGCCTATGACCACCCCATCCTTGACGATAACGCAGCCAATGGGGATTTCCTTTTCTTCGAAGGCCTTTTCGGCCTCACGGATAGCCATGCGCATAAACCGCTGGTCTTCTTCCGCCAAAAGCCGGGCTGCAAGTTCCAATTGAAATTCTTCGGTGTTTATTTCTGCCATAGGAGCAAAGATAAAAAATGGAGTACGCCGGTAAAAACTATATTTGCCAAAATTTCACACAGCTTCGACGCACTGTTGATGCTCCCATGATTGATAACGAGGATTTTATGCAAGACACTGCTGCATTGGACAAGGCTGCACAGGCAGAGCTGGAACGGATCCAGGCACTTCCCTCCTTGACCTTGAAAGATAAACTGACAATTCCGCCACAGCAGGCAGCCGAACTGCCCGCCATGGATCGCCGCACCACCATGGACGAAACCATCCTCGGTTTTACGGAAACACAGGCAAAGGTTGAAGCCAGCCGCTGCATGAAATGCAAAAAGCCTTTCTGCACCGAGGCCTGCCCCATCAAGATGCCCGTACCCCAGTACCTGGAAAAGGTTGCCGCAGGCGACATCAAGGGCGCCATCGACATGATCCGCGGCACCTCCCTGCTGCCCTCCATCTGCAGCCGCGTGTGCCCCCACGAAAAGCAGTGCCAGTCCAGCTGCTCCATGGGACGCAGCCTCAAGGACTTGAACAAAGGCCTCAAGTTGGGCGAAATGGAACGTTTCTGCGCCGATTACGAACGCAAGAACCTGGGTGGAAAACCTGTTCCCGTTGTAGCTCCTTCCACAGGCAAGAAGGTGGCCGTCATCGGTTCTGGACCTGCAGGCTTTGCCGCCGCCGTAGACCTTCGGGTGCAGGGGCACGACGTTGTAATCTTTGAATCCTACGACCTGCTGGGCGGCGTGCTGCGTTACGGCATTCCCGAATTCCGCCTGCCCAAGGAAATTGTGGATTACGAATACTCTATTCTGCCCAAGATGAACATCGAATGCCGCACCGGTGTAACCGTCGGCAAAGACATTACCGTCGAAGAGCTTTTCAAGCAGGGTTTTGACGCAGTGTTCCTCGGCAACGGCGCAAACCAGCCCATGACACTGGGTGTTCCCGGTGAAAACCTCAAGGGTGTCTACACCGCCGAAGAATACCTGCGCAAGGCCAACCGCGGCGAGCTGATTGAATCCGGTGCAAACGTGGTGGTCTGCGGTGGCGGAAACGTGGCCATGGACGCCTCCCGCATGGCGTTCCGCCTGGGGGCAAAGAACGTGACCATCGTCTACCGCAGGACACAGAACGAAATGCCCTCCTGCAAGGCCGAGCAGAAAGAAGCCCTGGCCGAAGGCGTGGTGGTCAAGGAACTTTGCAACCCCTGTGAATTCTTCGGCGACGAAAACGGACACGTCAAGGGCATCAAGCTGGACAAGTTCATGCTGGGCGAACCCGACGAAAACGGCCGCGCCCGCCCCGTAAAGATCGAGGGCGAAAGCGAAACCATGGAATGCGACACCGTGGTGTTCGCCATCGGAAGCAAGGTCTCCGGCGAAATCAAGGAAAGCGCCCCCGCCCTGGACACGAACCGCAACGGTACCTACATCGTGAAAGACGAAGCCACCGGCGAAACTTCCATCGACATGGTCTACACCGGCGGCGATGCCATGCACGGACCTCTGACGGTAGTCATGGCCATGAAGACCGGACGTAAGGCGGCAACAGCCATCCATAAGAAACTTATGGGAATTGTTGACGAAGTGCCCAGCGT
>JABUUR010000510.1 GCA_021443065.1 Fibrobacter sp. | reverse complement strand
TTGACGAGTTGTGCCCCGCAGGCTACCATGTGCCCTCGGAGGATGAGTGGTATCGTTTGTTTCGCTGGGCGGGTGATGCCGATGTCTTGAAATCTAAGGAATTTACCGAGCCAAGTTTTGCTCCAGGAAAAGATACTTACGGTTTTTCCGCCAAGCCATACGGCTTTGGAGCTTTGATTGACGAAGGCTCTGATGATGAATATCTTTCTCTTGAAGGATTTGATAATGTGGCCGTATACTGGACTTCGGAGAGGAAAACGGTAGCTTCCCTTAATTCCGGAAGCAACATTCCGGAGTTTGGCATGACGGTCACTTATGTAGACAACGACGGAAACACCACCACAAGGGTCGTGCTCGATACAGATTACTTTCCAATTCGTTGCGTGAGGGCTAAATAATGAAAATGCGTTTTTTGTTTTTCGCGTTCCTTGCGGTGGCAATGCTCTTTTCGGGTTGTGCTTCTTCAAGCTCCAACATTGTTTTTGACGATGTCACCAAGCGAAAGCCTCTCGCTCCAGAAGACAAGTTGAATATCGCCTTTGCCACGGACCTTCCTTTCGTTCCCGAGAATTCGGTTTCTATCGCAACTGTCCGTACGGATCCCGAGGCTCAATGCTCTGCAGAAGATGCCATGGGTTTTCTTAAGAAAAAGGCACGTCAACTGGGTGCGAACCTTCTGTATGTGAAAAAGGTGGAAACCCATTACATTTTCTATTACTTGGGCTTTGTCTCCATGACAAGGGAATGCCAAGTACTTTACGCAGATTTCTTGGAAATGAAGTAGGGGAGGAGTTGACATGAAAAAGATTTATTTGACTTTTGCCCTTCTTCTCTCCGGTGCTGTATTTGCTCAGAAATCTTCCGGCAAGGACTTCTCCGATTTCGAGGCTAGCCTGACAGGGGCATCGTCCACAGATGCTGCGTATGAAACTTCACCTGATAGCGCAAGTTCCGTAAGCGACTTTGAAAATAGCCTGATGAACCGCTCTTCCGAAGAAGAACCCATTTTCATGGCTCGCGACGAATTGCTTGAGGCTGTCAAGAATAGGAATGTGTCCGAGGCTCTGTCCAAAATTGAGTCTCTCGAAAGCATGGATTCGGAAAACCTGGTTGCCTTGTCTCAGTACGAAAAAGAGGAAATCTACATTGAACTCGACGAGATGAAGGCTCTTCTGAACTCCATCGTCAAGTATTACAAGGCGGCATACGGCCGGGTGTTCACCGATAAGAACATTCGCTTCGTTGCAAAGGAGGGCGACCCCCTTGCATTGTATATATTGAAGCAGGTGGATGGGCGAGATTCCACTCGTAACATTCTATACCAGATCGCGGGTAAAATCGGATCTTCCACCCAGTTGGATGACCGAGAAAAAGAAAAATTGGAGTTGTTGCTCCTTGTCCGTACCGCCTACGTAAATAAATTGGATCAGAACAAGGCGACGAACCTCGCGAAGGATTTCGTAAGGGAATTCCCTGACGATCCGGATGCCGAATGGATCAATAAAAGTATTTACGGACCTCTTGAAAAACTGCGCTATACCTCCTACAAGTTCAAGATGCGCAAGGTCAACAAGGAACACAACATTCAAGAAAAGTTGTATACAGGGGGCTTTGGCATCAACCTGGGCATGACTGTCGCAGGCTTTACCATCGGTCATCTGTACCGCAGCGATCTTTTTGAACCGAATTACTACTTGCCCTTGAATGTGGAACTTTATACGCAAATCAGTCGTTTTGCTGTATCTGCAGAAATTCTCAATTCCGGTGCTCCGGGGGTATGGGGCTTTGGACTGGGCTTGGGCTATGTCCTTTACGACAGTCGCCATTTCAAGGTACGCCCCTATCTGGGCGTCTACAGTTCCAATTTCTACGGATACCAAAAGGAACCTATCGGAGGTATGGACAACGATCTTGACTATCCCATAGAAGGTACCCACCTGAGCTTGAACAACGTAACCCTGGCTGTCAATGGCGACTACAAGTTCGGAACGGCCTATTTCTTTACATCTGCACAAAAACTGGTAAGTTTTGCGCTTACGGCAAAGGCGGGACTTTCGTTGATCAGCCTGGATGAAAAGGACGCCAAGGGGACTGCCCTTAACGGTTTTGCAACCATCGGTCTAGGAGTTTATTTCTGGTAATTTTATGAAAAAGATTTTTAGTATCGTCTTGCTTTTGGCAGTGGCCTTGTTTGCAGAAGGTACACAGCAGGTTTCCAAAAAGGAAATGTACGCAAGAGCCCGCGATGCCCTTAAGGAGGCTCTGGTCAACAAGGATCTGGCCCGGGCAAGCCAGGCCTTGGAGTACTTGCAGGCCAACGTGGAGCAGGGGGCGCCCTTGAACCGATTCGAGGAGTATCTCGTTTATTCGGAGACGGAACAGTATGACAAGGCAATTAAGCAATATGCGGAACTCCGCAAGGCTATTCTGGATTCCGGCTACACCCTCAAAAAGGAATACCGCGTTACGGTAAACGACGGTCTGAACACTTACCTGTATAGGGACCTTACTCCATTTACCAAGGCAAAGGCGGATTCACTGTGCAAGCGTTTTGAAGAGTCTACCGCCACCCGCGAGAACAAGGACCTTTACGCCACCTTGATTTACTCCGAGCAGGTGCTAGCAATTAAGACGGTAACTTTCGGGGGTCAAAAGTACAGTTACAACGTTATCAACGACACCACCTGTGCCGACGAATTTTTGAATCGGGCCAATAATTTCATCAAGAATTATCCAATGAACGAACACGCCACCTACCTGAAGGAGCAGACCGTACCTTTTATACAAAAGTTCATGGACAACCTTCGCCTGTTTAGAAGGGACCCCCTGGCTCACAAGTACTATACCGGCGGCCTGGGCGTTTATGTGGGACAGTGGCTTGGGTTTTTGAGCGGTTCATCTACGGACGTTCTCGACGATAAAATGGGGAACAGTTTTATCCTTGACGCGGATCTTCAATACAAAAGATTTGTGCTTGGTTTCAACATGTCCTTTGGCATGAGGACGAATTACAAGGACAGCACCTTGTGGAACAACTATGGCGAGGAATACGACGACGAGAATATGTTCTTTACCTTGGGTTTTGTGGCCTACGAAATGCGGTTCCTGAAGGTGACCCCCTTTGTGGGGCTCGGTGAAACATACTTTATGGATTTGGATCAAAGCATTTCGACCAGATTTGCCATGGGTGTAAATGTGGATTCTCATTTGTTGGTAAAAAAGCCGGTTTATATCGGGGCGTTCTCCTTCGGCCTGAATGCAAGATTCAAGTACATGGTTTCGTTCGGGAACCTGGATTTGCAGACGGATAAGGATAGCTGGAATACAAAGAAGTACGGGGCTATCAACCATACGTTCGCCCTGGAACTCGGCCTTTTCATGTGGTAACCCTGCGCTGTCGCGGCCCCCGCAACTTGTCATCCCGGGCTTGCCCCGGGATCTCCCTGATCCGGAATCTCCGCATGCAATGTCATCCCGGGCTTGCCCCGGGATCTCCGCATGCAATAAAAACGTTTAAGCCAGCACTTTCGAAAAGTCGAACATTGTGAGACCTTTTCGAGGAAATTCAGGGGGGGGGTAGGCCTCCTGCGTCAATGTCGAAAAACAAAAAGACCCTCTCTTTCGAGAAGGTCTTTTAGCGGGATAGACGAGGCTTGAACTCGCAACCTCCGGCGTGACAGGCCGGTGCTCT
>JABUUR010000122.1 GCA_021443065.1 Fibrobacter sp. | reverse complement strand
GGATTGGTGTTCAGTTTGTTGAACACATTATGGAAACAGAGGGGGCTTTCGTTCTTGTAGCATGACCCCGTGGTAATGCCACCGGTCTTTATCCACGAGAACATGTTCGTACTTTGGCTAAAGCCCTTGACACCCCATTCCCAGTCAAAACCATGGTCCAGGTCGAAGGCCACGAATTTCCATTTCTGGGTGCCGGAGCGCCAGGCACGGAGGTTGTTGTCGGGCCAGTCCCCGTTGTGGTAGTAAATTTCTGCAGCCAGGTATTCCATAAGGCTTTGCATGTTCACGCGGGACTTGACAATCTTGTACGCCTCGTTGTTTTCACCCGTAAAATCGCTGGCGGAAATATAGTTCAGCAAATCGACGTAATCGTCGATGGTTCCGCCGCTTGCCTCGATGGTCATGTTGGTATGTTTCACGAAATCCACCGCACCCGCATCGATACCGTAGTTTGTCTCCACAAAATGCTCGTTCAGTTTTTCACGCATATCATGAATGCCGTAATAATGGCCGTTATAGAAAACCACCACTTGACGGGAACGCTGGTAATCCACCTGCGTTCCTTCCAAAAGGCTTGTGCCCATGGCGTCTTCAAGGTAGTCGCTGACAAAGCGGTTGCCGTTGTTGCGAAGGATGAACCCCTTGAACTTTTTCTGGAAGGCCCGGGTATCGAACAGCGGGTACCTGAAATGTCCTTTCTGGATGTCCTTTTTCATTTTAAAGGAAACGGACTTCTTTTTCTGGTTGCGGCTGTAGCCACCCATGATGGAGGCCTCCGCGTCTATTTCAAAGCCTTTACCTATGGAGGAACTGCCCTCGGCAAAGTATTCCACATGGGCGGTCACGGCGGTATCCAGCCAGAACGCGGCATCGGAACAAGGGTCCGGCTTGCAGGGGTCCGCCTTGAGGATGTTCTTGTAATACCAGTTCGGTACCGTCACGGCAACCACAGGCATGGCAACGGACTCTCCGATGAAATATGTTTCGGTAGCGCTTGCCACCACGGAATCCTGCAGAAATTCCTTGCAGCGGACAACCATGGAGCTGTCCACCGTTACAGGGGCGGTCATTTCGTCGGTGGAGGCGGTAGGTTCGTCGCCACCGAAGGTACAACGGACGACCCCGCCCTCGGTGGTAGGCGACGGTACGGGGATTTCTACGGACTTGTAAAAACCTGCCGCAGGCAAACCAACCCGAGGCAAGATCTTTTTGGTGGGGCCATTTTCCTTGTTCCCTTCGGCCTCCCAGTCCGTGACTAAGATTTCTTCCAGGGCAGAAGAACTTGGCCCAGGTTCGTCACCGTTTTCTGTTTTATCTTCGGGATCCGTCGCACCGGTACACGCAACCAGCAAAGATCCGGCAACCAACACAAATAGTCCAAACTTTTTCATACCAAACAAGTCCTGCACACAAAAGGATTTTATCGCTTTGAATATATTCTTTTGAACGTCTCCAGTCAACGAAAAAAGTCCGTTACATTGTAGGAACGGACTTAAATCACAAATAAATGAATACGAAAACAAATACGGTGAAATTTTTTGTTTACTTAACGTAAAGATCGGTGGTCTTGCCGTCGGCTGTCACCTTGTACTTGCCCTTGAAACCGCGGAACTTCGCCACACCATTTTCGTCGGCGGTGACCGTCTGTTCGGTAGTCCAGGTCTTGTGCCACAGGTCATAGATTTTCTTGGCGGCGGGTTTTTCGGAACCGTCGGCGCGAATGATTCCACCCTTCTGCACCCAGTGACGGTTATCCCAGAAGCCCCACATCACCACACCGTTTACCGCAGGGTGGCTAAAGAAGGAGGTAAGGGCCTTTTCGTATTCGCTGGCCTGTTCTTCTTCGCTGATAGTAAGGCCCTTGTCCCAGGCGCCAAAGTCAAGTTCGGTAACCTTGATGGGGAGCCCCAGGGCGGCAAGCTTGTCCAGACGCTCCTTGATGAGGGCGGGCACCACCGGGCGCGTACCGAAGTGGCATTGCACGCCAATGCCGTGGATAGGCACCTTGCGGGAGAGCATATCCTTGATGAGGGTGACGTAGCGGTCCGTTTCGCCGGCGGAGACCACGTTATAGTCGTTGATGTAGAGCTTGGCTTCGGGGTCGGCCTGATGGGCCCAGATGAAGGCGCTGTCGATGTAGTTCCAGCCGCAAGTGTTGGCAGTGTACATTTCGTGGATGGGTTCGTTCCACACATCATATTCCGTAATCTTGCCCTTGTATTCCTTGAGGTCACGATCGATACGGGCCTTCAGGTACTTGCCAAAGTCGCTACACTGCTTGGGCTTGTTGGGGTTGGAGTAATGCTTGTCGAAGCCATAGCCTTGGTGAGCCCAGTAGAGGGCGTGGCCGCGAAGTTTCCAGCCGTTGTCCTGGGTGAATTTCACGTAACGGTACATTTCCTCCTTCATGGGCTTGCCTTTTTTACGTTCGTATTCCGGCCACTTGAACTGGTTTTCGGTAACGGCATGCCAGAAATATTTCTTGGCGGTTTCCTTGTACCACTTTTCGGTGCTGTCCTTTTCAGGGCCGTAGAATGCAAGGGCGGTACCGAAGGGGAAATCATGGCGGACCAGTTTGACGGAAACCTTGGAGCCGGGAGCCGCCTTTACGGTAAAGTCCTTCTTGCGGAGGCTATCGATGCGGGAGGGTGCCTCGGAATACCATACGGTGTCCAGTTCGCCAACCTTTTCGATTTCCACGTCGTCCATCTGCATCCAGCCCTTCTGAAGGCCCACATGGAACGTAACGTTGTTGACGCCGTAGCCCTTCTGGTCGGCCAGGAACTTCATTTCGTAGGATTCCCACTTGTCGGTAAGCTTGAAGGAAGCACTTTCCTTCTGGCGGTAGTCGGGAGGGCCGCCCTGGACATTGGCGTTGATGGGCATGTTGCCCTTGGCCTTGAAACGCAAAATGTAGTAGCAGGAGTCCGCCAAGAATTTAGGCGGCTGCAACTGGAGTCCCCACCATTCCTTAGGAAGTTCCGTCACCACCACCTTGGCACCTTCGGAGCCGTCGATACCCAGGCCCATGACGCCGATCTGGCTTTCTACCTTGGCAGGGCCATTGGGGTTGTTCCACAAATACCAACCGCCATCGCCATAGCTCATGTCGCCATTGGACATGACGGCGGCAGAGGCCGCACCAGCAAAAGCGGCCACAGCCACGGCACTTTTCATAACGTTCTTGAATAAATTTGACTTCATAAGAGGTGATTCTCCATTTTTCATGAATATAGTTCATTATGCGACCCTTTGGAAAATTTCATGGTCAAAACAAGCAACAACTGTATCAAGTGATGATCCCACGACGATCAAGTGACAAAAAAACGCAATATGCCCCCGCCAGCAAGCCCCTTTGGGCTTTTTCAAAATAACAGATCGCGGCTCATTGCTATATTTGCATCCACTATGTTTTCACAACTGACCGACTCTCTAGAAAATACCCTCAAGAACCTGCGTGGCCAGGGCAAGCTTACCGAAGAAAACGTTGCGGAATCCCTTCGCGAAGTCCGCCGCGCCTTTTTGGAAGCAGACGTAAACTTCAACGTGACCCGTGATTTTGTCAAGGCGGTCAAGGAAAAGGCCCTCGGAAGCGAGGTGCTTACATCCGTGACCCCGGGTCAGCAGATTGTGAAGATCATCCACGACGAACTTGTAAACGTCATGGGTGGCGAAACCAAGGAAATCAACCTGAAC
>JABUUR010000434.1 GCA_021443065.1 Fibrobacter sp. | reverse complement strand
TTCACAGAAAATTCATAGGGGTCATCTAAAGATACATCGGAATAGAAAGTCATGCTGTCCGGCAGCATAAAGGTAACCTCGTACCCAAGGAGAATCGGCTTGGGCTGAACCAGGAACCTGAAATTACCATCGGATTGCGCCGTAGCCACCAAAAGGCTATCCAAGGAGATTCGGCTGTCGGAATCAAGGGTCAAGGTCCAATGAACAACGGAATAAACGTCCAGGGCATTGGTGATTTCCACCACCGGACCTACATGATTGTTAGAAACAATTCCACCTTCGTAGCAGTTTGACATATATTCTTTGCATACGGATTCTATTGTATCTTTAAATGTTTCTACTTGTTTATTTATGGTCAACTCGCTTGGACACACCCAGAGGTCAACCTGATTAAATTTTCGGGCATAGCCAAGCCCATCTGCAAAAAATTCCATTTCGGAGGCTATGGTTCTGGAATACTCCGAGTTGTCATCATCACCAGACGTATCGGACACCGACACAAGTTCCCCTGACTTGGAGCGGGCAAACAGGGCGGTTTTCACGGGGATTGAATTTACATATTCGTTTTCGCCGTTGCGTACCTTATCTTCGCCATTGTGAATGTTAATTGTGGGTGGGGGGAAGTCATCGGAGGCAGATCCGTAAGACAAGCGCAGTACAGGTTCCGATTCACATTGGGAATCATCTATGTAATTACTTACCAAAATTTCTGAAAGGCTCAGTATATTTTTAGGGGGTATATTTTCAAAACGCATTTCATCTTGCTGACAAGCAATAATTGCATTCTGAAAAAAATACACCATATTTTCTTTATCCCGGCCATAGATCACAGGGATGATCTTGGAGGGATCGTACATATCCAGAGATTCTACAAGGGCAGGGGCATAGGCGACGTTTTCGGGCAAGCCATCGTACTCAACCTTGTACTGCTTTTTTTCCATAACGAAGTACCGATGTTCACCGGCATCACCATCGTTCAATGGACTATATACCTTGGCCCTGTTCAGAACCGCCCCCTGCCCCATGTAAGAAAGCGAATACCTGTCTTTAAATTCTTCTTCGTAGGCATCCATAAAGTCCACAGGAATTTTTCCCTCGCGATTTGTGTGGACTACATAATAGGATTTCAAAGAATCTCTTTCATAATCATAAAGATACTCCTTCAGCATTTCCAAATCATCTCGAACTTTATTTTTGTATTTACCATCTTCACTAGGTTCAATAAAATCTCTAATGTCCAATACGATCCTATAAGCAGTGCGCTTGTGCGTCAAATAAGGCAGTCCATTGTTCAAGGTATCATTTTCCCAGCAGAATTCATCCTCCAATCCCAGGTTGCTTTTGCAGGAAGAACCTCCATTGGAATTCAACTGATAGGAGAAAGTTCGGCTGCGCATAATGTCCACGGGGAGCACCAGATTATAGATTGGTATTCCCTCTAGAGTTGCGGCAGTGCCACTTAAGGAAAACGGATCTACGGTACCTGACACTGCAAGCTGTGCTTTGCCCTTGGCATCGTAAATGGCATTACGGTAATTGTGCCAATAGTTGTTTAAGTTCCCATATATTAAATCGATATCATTTTGATTACAATAACCAACGCCCAAAGCCACATTGGCGTCTTTTTCTCCGTAGTGGTAATTAGAATAGATATTCACTTTCGAACCACCTAAGTTACCTACAATGTACCCTACCGGGAGGTTCCCATCCTGATTTCCTGGAACAACAATGCTACCGATGGAGCTGTTACTGTAAACATTTTCAGGTGTTCCTGCGTACCCGATAATGCCACCTATTGCAGATGCTGAGTTCACAGATTTAGTAACCATCTGCCCGTAGACGCTGTTAAATTTCAGTTCAAAAGATTTGGGTTCTTCTTCGACTTGGGAGAACTGAACTGCCCCAACAATGCCTCCGGCTCTAGCCCCCTGTCCGTTTTCCACAGCATTTTCCTCAGTACTTTCAGCAGTCAAGTAAATAAGTTCTAAATCATCGGCATTGTCTGCGTTAATCGATGTGTGGGGGCGAACCTTATTGCCAAAAATCCCGGTTTCTGAACTTGAGCCATCAACATCCACAAAGCCCGCAATTCCACCAACAGAAACCTTATTTGAATACGGCAGGCTAATTTGCACGGCTACATCATTTCGAGACAAGGAACAGGTTTGACTACCATTTACACGGAAATAACCTACGAGGCCACCGACACTAAAGCCTTCCTCACTGCTGTTCGCCCCATCACCCGTTATTTTAGAATTTTTTACGGTATTATCCGAAATGTTGGAATTAGACACATTTGCAGCCAAAACGCCGACATAGGCAGCCTTGTTTGCATTATCCGGACTATTTATAATCAAATCAGAAGAAACTACCTGGACTTTCGTGATTTTTGCAGTTTCAAGGTTCGCGGCAACAATTGCACCAAATTGCGTATTTTCGCTTTCATTTTTTAAAACTTGAAGTTCCACGTGGGCGTTTTCAAATGTCACGTTTTCAACGGTAGCGTACGTAAATCCGCTAAAGAAAGCCGCAACGTCTTCTCTTACCTGGCAGAAATTTCGAATGGTCTTGCCTTGCCCGTCAAATGATACACCACACAAAACAACGGTTTCATAATCTTCTCCGCATTTCTTTGTGGACTCGTCATAGCCGTCGAATTCAATATCGGAACCAAGAAGAAGTATCTCGCTAAAATTACTATAGAAGCTATTCCAATCAGAAATCTCCGTTACAAGGTCATTCCAGTTTTCAAAGCCATTCCACGCAAATCCATCCCAACTATATTCTTCCTTGGGCTGGGTTTTGCCCTGATAGATAACGCATTTGGCAGTTGGCTGAGCATCGACGATTTCAACATTTTGTTCCAGGCCACAGCCAAGCCAGAATTTTTCCACGGCACCGGCAGCGGAGGCTAGGGCAAGCATTAGCACAAGCAAAAACTTCGAGAACTTTTCCATAAGATTCTCCAACTCAAACAACATAATGAATTTATATAATTATAATGAAAAATTAAAGAGTCTCTTGCAAAAAATGCAGAGGAATCCCGGCGCGGGGGGCCGGGATGACAGCACAACAAGGCCGGAACAATGAATCAAGCCCGGGGAATTACCTGTTGTTGCTACGGTCGTTGAGCCAGTTGACGAAGGCCTTGGTGCTGCGAGTAAACTTCACGTCAATTCGTGCACCATCGCGGACAATGAACTCGGAAAGACCGTACTTGCCGCCGTCTGCGCGGCCCCAGTCGTAGGTGTAGCCCAAACGAGTCCAAGGGAATCCGCCCCTTTCGGAGTATGCCTGCCCACGGGTCTTGTCGAACCAGTGCCTGAACCACACGGCACCTTCGCTATCGTCATTTTCAAACTCGCTGGAGAAGGAGGTATTCATCATGTTGCCGTTTACATCCGGTTCAAACGCCGGGCGGTACAAGTCCTTGACTTCGGCCCAGAACACCGTAAAGTAGGTGCCCGGGAAATCGGGAGACTTGCCCAGGAGTTGTTTCAAGCGCAAAGGCCAGTTGGTCACCTTGTCGAAGTTTTCGTTGTACCACTTCAGGAATTCCTTGTCGGTGTATGCCCAGAGGACCTCGTCCTTCAAGGTCACCATTTCACCGTCCTTGTACTTATCCGGGTCGTTGTGCCATGTCACCAAAATCACCTGGGTGTTGTCACCGCTCATGGCAGCATAATCCGCATTGGACCCGATGGAAATCA
>JABUUR010000064.1 GCA_021443065.1 Fibrobacter sp. | reverse complement strand
ATGGTAGAGCCTTAGCCTTCCAAGCTAATGGTTGCCGGTTCGATCCCGGTCCGCCGCTCGAAGACCCATCTTGCGATGGGTCTTTTTTTCACGGAGGCACCCATGTTTTTTGAACAGGCCATTGCAAATTGCATTCCAAACTACACCCGCGAAGCCGATTCGGCCCACGGCGAATCCCTTGCCATGCTGGATTACAAGGACGAACTGAAAATAAAGAATCAGGCCATCAAGGAATTTTGGGAAGTAAACCGTCTGGCGGGCACCCCCAAGCAAGTCATTGCAAGCCCCATGCCCCGCGCCTACCGCACCACCAGCAAGCGTCGGGTGGCCATGGTCCCGGGAAACCTGCAGTTCGACCGCCAGGACTCCATGCTGGAACCCGAAGAACACAACAAGATTTACGAGTTGCTTTTTGAAAAGCTGATTACGCCCGCGTACAAGCCCCTGGCCTACGCCTTGAACTGGATTATCATTCGCGGCACCTACCGCTACCGCGTGGTGATTTTCAACATCAAGAAAATCGACGCCACCATCGTCCGAAAACTGAAGCAAATTTCCGAGTTCCTCCAGAAGAGCGAACTGAACGTCACGGCGGCCCACGCCTACGTTGACACCACGGAATCCGACTACTATCTGGAGGCGAGGCGGCCTTCCGACGGCCTGAATTTCAAGCAGCTTTACGGCCCACGGGAAATGTCCTTGGACTTGGGGCACTTCCGCCTGAAGTACCCGGTGACGGGCTTCAGCCAGATTAACGAGAGCCAGATCCACAACCTGATAAAGGCGGCCAGCCGCATGATGGGACTCACCAAGGACGACAAGTTTTTGGACCTGTACTGCGGTTATGGACTTTTCAGCTTTGCTCTGGGTGAGGCAGCCAAAAGCGTGCTGGGCGTAGAGTGGGAAGGCCCTTCCATCGAAAGTGCCAAGGCCTCTGCGAAATTTTTGAAGAAGAACTACCGTTTCGTGGCAGGAAAAATCGACGAAGAATTTGTCCAGATGCGACTGCCCCGACCTGTTCCGGGGGAGCCTGAAAAAATCCTCCTGGACCCGCCCCGCAAGGGTTGCGAGCCGGGGGTCATCCACGCACTTGCCTTGCGAAAGCCGGTTCGGGTCTGCCACGTTTTCTGCGGCACTGACGAAATACCCGCGTCCATCAAGGAATGGGAACGCTACGGCTACCGCGTCCGCGACGTTCAACCTCTGGACCTGTTTCCGGGAACGCCTCATCTGGAGACGATTGTCATGCTGGAAAAGAAATGAGTTTTATTCTAAATTTTTTGCGATGAATTCTTGTAACGAAAAACCGCGCCTTTGGACGCGCCCCTTTGTGACTTGCTCCGCTGCAAATTTTTTGCTGTTCTTCAGTTTTTACCAACTGCTCCCTGTTCTTCCCCTCTATATTTTCGAGAAGTTCCAGACGGACAACGCCACAGCGGGCATCATCATTTCGCTGTACACCATCGGTGCCCTTTGCTGCAGGCCCTTCGCCGGGTTCCTGGTAGACACCCTCAGCCGTAAGCCCTTGTATTTCTGGACGTTCTTTGGATTTTCGCTGTGCTTTATCGGCTACTGGGCACTGGGACTTTTGCCGCTGCTTGCGGTGGTCCGCTTTATGCACGGAGTGTTCTTCGGAATTTCCACAACTGCAAGTAACACGGTGGCCATCGACGCGCTGCCCTCCAGCCGCCGCGGCGAAGGGATCGGCTATTTCGGCATCAGCGTGAACCTGGCGTTTGCCACAGGCCCCATGACGGGCATGTTCCTTTACGAAGGATTCGGCAGCAACATCGTTTTCGCAATTTCCATAGCGTTGTGCGTCATCGGGCTGATCTTGGTAAAGACACTTCCCGTAAAGCCCCGGCCCAAGGTACCTCACCCGCCGCTTTCCCTGGACCGTTTTTTCTTGACCCGCGCAGTTCCTCAGTTCGTGAATTTTATTTTCGTGGGATTCGCCTACGGCCCCGTCACCAACTACATCGCCCTTTACGCAAAGGAACTTGGCGTTGGCGGCAGCGGATGGTTTTATGCGTTGATTGCAGCAGGCCTCATCATGAATCGCGTGCTGACAGGTAAGCTCATTGACCGGGGGTGGCTCACCCGCCTCGTGGGTATGGGCATGACCCTCAACTGCGTCGCTTACTTTATCTTGACTTACTGCAAGGAAATCGCCGGCGTAATTCCTGGAGGCCCCGCAATACCTTTCTTTGCGGCTGCATTCCTGATTGGCACAAGCCTTGGCCTTATTTTTCCGGGGTACCAGACCATGTGCGTGAACCTTGCGCGGCACGACCAGCGGGGTACCGCCAACAGCACCTACCTGAGCGGCTGGGACATCGGCATTGGCGCAGGAATTTTATTGGGCGGCTCCATGGCACAGCATTTCGGAATGCACCAACAGGTTTTCCTGGCCTGCGCCGTGGCCCTGGTGATTGCAGACGCAATGTACTTGTGCTACACCAGCAAGCACTATGTCAAGAATAAATTAGAAGGGAATTAAAGCACAAATTAAAATGCGAATAATGGGAAGGTGAACATGAATAAGAAAATCAAAATACTTGCGGTTGTGAGCATGGCGGTTTTAGCCTTTGCAATGGGCGGCTGCAATGAGCAAAAAGAATCTGCCAAGGTCGCCGAAGAAAGCGCACAAACTGTCGAATCCCCTGCATCCACGAATGAAACCATTGCCGAAGTTTCCGGACCGGATTCTGCTGCGGAATCTCCGTTGATAAAGGCCGTTTCCAAAACCACCACCCTTTCCGACGGCGCCTCCGTCACATGGATTCAGGACAACGCAGGCGAAAAACTGAACCCTCGGGACTTGTTCAGCGATGCAAGCGATTCCCTCTACAACAGCCTGAATATGCCCAAGGGAATCCCCGCCAGCGTAAGCACCTTCTTGCTGAAAACCGACGGCGAGTACGTTCTTTTCGATGCAGGCCTCGGGGCCTTTGGAGGCCAAACGCTGAACCACCTGCAGGAACTGGGAATTCACCCGGACAGCATTAAGAAAGTTTACCTGACCCACCTTCACGTGGATCACATCAACGGTCTTATCAACAAGACCGAAGCAGGCGTGGAAAAGGTTTTCAAGAACGCAGACCTTTACCTTTCAACGGTTGAAAAAGAAGCCTGGCTTAAAATGGAAAAGAACGAATTGCAAAAAGCCGTTCTTGACGTTTACAAAAAGAACCTGAAACTCTTCGCTTTCGGCGATACGCTGCCCCACAAGGTGATCGCCATGGATGCCGTCGGCCACACTCCGGGCCACACCGTTTTCCAGAAGGGTGATTTGCTGGTCATCGGCGACTTGATGCACGGTTACGCATTGCAAAAGGACCATCCGGAAATCAACTCCAATTACGACATGGACAAGGAAAAATCCATCGATGCCCGCAAGCGCATTCTCGCATACGCCAAGGAAAACAACCTGACCATGGCGGGCATGCACCTTCCACCTCCGGGATTCGCGAAGTAAACTTATGAAACCCTGGAAACTTCTGGACTCCGAATTTCTCGTAGACGCCCCCTGGCTGAAAGTTGCCAAGGAAAAATGCGAACTGTCCAACGGGAAAATCATCGACGACTTTTACACCTTGTGGCAGCCGGACTGGGTGTTGATTCTTGCCCGCACGTGTGACGGCAAGTGGGTCATGACCCATCAGTACCGCCACGGCACAGGCGAAATCGCCTTGGAATTTCCTGCGGGGATTATAGACAAGGGCGAAACTCCGGA
>JABUUR010000103.1 GCA_021443065.1 Fibrobacter sp. | reverse complement strand
AGTCTTTCTAAGCGCTAAAGCGCTAAGAAATGCTTCATCCCGGGCTTGCCCCGGGATCTCCGTTTGCCACATATCCCGGCTCCCCGGATCAAGTCCGTGGCAGGCTTAGGCCGCGATCACATTAAGAATGGATAGGGATTTTCGAAAAGCAATAAAAAAGCAATAATGCAGGAAATGACGCGAGGGGGGAAGCCTCCTTCGCCTAGAAGATGAAGTTGTTGACAATCAGGCCCAGGAAGAAAAGGGTAAGGTAGCCGTACCACAGGACCGTAAGGGCGTAATTCAGCACGCGCTTGTATTTTTTAGGCTCGTTTTTATTTTTTTCTTGAATGATGACAACATTCTTTTTGCAATAGTAAGCAGTGCCGGCAAGGCCGATGAGAGAGGCGAGTATAACTAGTACGTATGACATAACTGCCATAAAATAGTTATTTAATACTGCCAAAAACCAAAATACACCGATAAAAAGGGAATAATCCTTGCGGGGCAGTTGCCTAGAGCCCGTTTTTTTTCTCTATTTGTTCCCGGTTTAAGACTGTCCGTGGTCATTGCCTCGACTCTGAAGTTTTTTTCGGTTGAAGCAGTGGCCGTTAGCGGGCGGCTATTTTAATATAAGAGGTTTATTTGACAACCCAAAAGTTGGACTCGCTTATCGCCGAAGCTTGCGCTGCCGTTGGCGTCACCCTGGTGGAACAGGACATGTTCCGTGCGGGCAAGCGTAAGACTCTTCGCCTTTATATCGACAAGCCCGAAGGAGTTTCTATTGACGACTGCGCAAACGTCAGCCGCCACTTGTCCGACGCGCTGGACCTTGATCCCGAGATTATCGAAGGTGCATACACCCTCGAGGTCTCTTCTCCGGGACTGGACCGCCCATTGAAGTCGGTTGCCGATTTTACCCGCAACAAGGGTCGCACGCTCCGGGTAACACGCAGTACCGGAAAACCAGTGGTAGGCACTCTGGTAGATGCTGACGAAAAGAATTTGACGCTCACGGTCAAGGGAAATGCAGAGAACGTAGTCGTTGCCCTTGAAGAAGTGCTCGTCGCTAAAGTGGATGTACAAATCTAATAGGAAGGTCATGTTATGAAGAACGAACCGAAAGAAAACTTGCTTGACGTGCTTAAGAAGGTTGTGGAAGCCAAGGACATGGAAGACTCCCTGGTGCTCAACGCCCTGAAGGAAGCCTTGATTACTGCAGCCCGCAAGTACCTGCACGTCGAGAAAAAGATCGAAGTGGATTTCGATGAAGAAGCAAACGAAATTCACGTATTCCTTCGTGTGGCAGTGGTGGATGACTATCCGGACTACGACCCGAACATGACCGCCGGCGAAGTCGAAGAACTGGACAAGGGATACATGCTCGTGGAAGAAGCCCGCGACTTCGACGAAGAGGCTCAGGCCGGTGACTTCCTGGAAGTGGAAATTCCTATTTCCGCCTTCGGCCGTCAGGCTATCCAGACTGCAAAGCAACTTTTGAACCAGCAGATCCGCGATGCCGAACGTCAAAAGATCATGGACACCTACCGCAGCCGTATCGGTTCCATGGTCAGCGGCGAGGTCATCCGTTTGGAACAAAGTAACATCATCGTCCGCCTCGGCAAGCAGACCGAAGCCATGATTCCTTACCGCGAGCAGATCAGGCGCGAACGCTGGAACCAGGGCAGTTCCATCAAGGCCGTCATTGCCCGCGTCGAAGAATCTTCCAAGAACGGCGCCCAGGTGATCCTGTCCCGCTCCAACGGTGATTTCCTCAAGGAGCTCTTCCGTCAGGAAGTTCCCGAAATTTATGACAACACCGTGGAAATCAAGGGTGTTGCCCGCGAACCGGGTTACCGCGCAAAAATCGCAGTTTTCTCCCGCGACGAAAAGATCGACCCCGTTGGCGCTTGCGTCGGCATGAAAGGGGCTCGTGTCCAGACCATCGTTCGCGAACTGGGCAACGAACGTATCGACATCGTGCAGTGGAATCCGGATCAGGACACCTTCATCCAGCGCGCTCTTGCCCCGGCAAACGTGATAAAGCTGATCCACGTGCCCGAAACCCGCCGCACTGTTGTCATCATCAGCGACGACAATCTTGCCCTGGCCATCGGCAAGAACGGCCAGAATGTAAAGCTTGCGGCTGAACTTGTTCAGCGTAACCTGGACGTCTTTGGCGAAAAGGAATGGTCCGAAAAGGACGACGAAACCAAGGCGAAGATTACAACTCCGTCCAGCGCCGACCTGAACCACGCAAACGGTCACAAGGCAAGCCGCTAACCAGAGGCTATACTAAGCCCGCACAAGGGGTGCGGGTTTTGAAAGGTTTGAAAAAAGGAACATTGGAACAGGCAATTCATGGTAAGTGAAAATCAAATTAAACCTACAGATTGGGCAGATTCCCACGGCATCAAGGTTGACGTGGTGATGAAGTTGCTTCGCAATGCGGGCGTTACTGTCCGTACTCACATGTCCAAGGTAGATGCAAAGGACTATGAGAAAATCGAAGCCGCTGCAGAAGCCGAAAGGCAGAAGGCAGAAGCCCGCAACAAGAATCTCAAGAAGAATTCTTCTGACAATGCTCCTAGTGCAACGGAAAGCAAGTCCAAGGCTGACGTAACTGTCGGAGGCCGTAAGCTTAAGGCTACCTTGATCA
This sequence comes from Fibrobacter sp., assembly GCA_021443065.1. GTDB lineage: Bacteria > Fibrobacterota > Fibrobacteria > Fibrobacterales > Fibrobacteraceae > Fibrobacter. Next base: position 1,105 of record JABUUR010000103.1, on the reverse strand, counting down.
AGGGTGCCAATCCCGTGGCAAAGGCTAACGTTTCCGTAAAGCCGGCTCCAAAGGCTGCAGAGCCCGCTGCTCCGGCTGCATCCCCCGTACCTAAGGTGGACCCGAAGCCTGTGGCAAAGCCCGCACCCGAAAAGGTGGCTCCTCCTGCATCCGAAAAGCCTGCAGAACCTAAGGCTGTCTCTCCAGTTGCCGCAGCACCCGCTGCAGTTGCCAAGGCCGACCCGAAGCCGGCCGAAGTCAAGCCCGCCGAAACTCCCAAGGTAGACCCGAAGCCTGTGGCAAAGCCCGCTCCCGAAAAGGCTTCGGCTCCCACATTCGAAAAGCCTGCAGTCGCAAAGCCTATTGCCCCTGCCCCGGCTCCCAAGGCGGAACCGTCCAACTTGGCAAACGTTGAACTGAAACAGCCCCCCATGAAGGCCCAGGTGTTCAAGCCCGATGCGGCAATTCTTGCACGTATCCAGAAGTCCCAGCAGCAGGCCCAGCAGAACCGCGGCGGTCATCGTGGCAACGGCGGCAATCGCGGAGGCAACGGCGGAAACCAGCAGGGTTACACCGGAACCTTTGGCCGCTTGAACAACAACGGCCAGGACAATCGCAACGGCGGTAACCGTCGCCCGGGCCAGGGCGGATCGGGTAACGACCGAAACAATAACAATGGCCGTACCTACACGGGCCGTACCGGCGGCTTTACCGGCTCTTCCATGCAGGATGCCTTCAATGCCAGCAACAATGCCGCTCAGGGCGGCTACGGCGCAGGTCAGGGCGGAAAGGGCGGCAAGGGCGGTCAGCAGAACGGCCGTCACGGTCAAAACGACAAGAACCGTCGCAATAACGGCAAGGACCGCATGGACCAGCAAAAGGAGCAGCAGCAGGAAGCCGTTCGTCAGAATGTTTCCCGCGTGATGGCTGACCTTTCCAAGAAACCGGTCAAGAAGGTTTACCGCAAGGAAAAGTCCGAAGGCGATTCCTCCGATGAAAAGAAGATTCTTAAGACATCCGACTTCATTACGGTCGGCGAACTTGCCGGCCTCATGGAGCAGATGCCTGCCCGCGTCATTGCGAAGTGCATGGAAATGGGCATGATGGTGACCATCAACGCCCGTCT
>JABUUR010000359.1 GCA_021443065.1 Fibrobacter sp. | reverse complement strand
GCCTGGCTACGGCGACAACTCTCGCGTTCTCGCCTGGATCTTCGACCGTTGCAACGGCGCAGACAATGCCAAGGAAACTCCCATCGGCTTCATGCCTGCAGAAGGCGCCCTCAATGTTGAAGGCCTCGCCGAATGCTACAAGAAGACTCTCCCCGCAATCACCTCTGTGGATGTGGAAGGCTGGAAGAAGGAACTGGTCGACGTCAAGGAAAATCACTATCCTAAGTTCGGCAAGCACCTCCCGAAGGAACTGTCCGAAATCATCGACATGATTCAGGACCGTCTGAACAAGGCTTAATCGGGCGAGTGTCGTGGGCATGCTTGTCCGCCACGGCGGGCTTGCTTGCATATGACCGAGCCGCTAGGACTGCGCTGCGCAGCAGCGCCAGGCCTAATTAGGCTTAGTTTGCCTTGGGTGTCATCCCCGGATTGATCGGGGATCTAGCCTGTAAAATGGTTCGCAACCTAACGGTTGCGGGCCGTTTTTTTATATTTTTTTCATGAACAATTTTACCTTCTACAGTCCAACAGAATTCGTATTCGGTCGTTCCACGGAATCAAAGGTGGGGGAACTGTGCAAAAAGCATGGTGCGTCCCGCGTGTTGATTGTTTATGGTGGCGGAAGCGTGGTGCGTTCCGGGCTTCTGGAACGAGTCAAGAAAGCTTTGGCCGCTGCTGGAATCGCCTTTGAGGAAATGGGCGGCGTGCAACCCAATCCCATCGATTCCAAGGTCCGTGAAGGTATTGAAATCGCAAGAAAATTCAAACCTGATTTCTTGTTGCCCGTAGGGGGCGGCTCCGTTATCGATACGGCAAAGGCCATGGCTGTCGGTTATTATTACGAGGGAGACTTCTGGGATTTCTATGCCAAGAAGGCTACTGCGGTAAAGGCCCTCCCCATGGGTGTGGTGCTCACCATTCCTGCCGCAGGTTCCGAGGGTTCCGGCAACTCCGTCATTACCAATACCCAAAGCCACGTGAAGGTGGGGATCCGCTATCCCATGATTCTTCGTCCCAAGTTCGCCGTGATGAACCCGGAACTTACCATGACGTTACCCCAGTGGCAAACCGCCAGCGGTGTAAGCGACATGATGGCACACATCCTGGAACGTTACCTGAGCAATACTCCCGATGTGCAAATTGGGGACCGTCTTGCCGAGGGAATGCTCCTTGCCATTATGGAGTGTGCCGAGCGGGTCATGGATAACCCCGAGGATTACGAAGCACGTGCGAACATCATGTGGAGCGCGACCGTCGCCCATAACGACACCTGTTCCATCGGTCGCGAGGAAGACTGGAACAGCCATGCCATGGAGCACGAAATATCTGCGGAGTATGACGTTACCCATGGTGCAGGCCTTGCTGTGATATTCCCCGCGTTCTTGCAGTATGGCGCAAAGCACAACCCCCACAAAATTGCACAGCTGGGACATCGGGTATTTGGAATTGTTGATTCCGGCGATGAGTCTATTGACGCCATGGCCACAGCAATTGCCTTGAAGACCTGGTTCCATGAAAAGCTTCACTTGCCGGTGACCTTTGGGCAGTTGGGCATTCCCGATCCCGACCTGGAACTTCTCAATGAACGCCTCCACAGGCTGAAGGGCGAAGTTCTTCAGGGGTATATGGAGTTGGATGCGACCGCCACCATGGAAATCTACAAGTTGGCCTTGTAGCAAGCCTGCCATCCAATGTTCCTTATGCATAGGCTCGAAGACGAAATTAAAAAGGATTGTTATGTCTAATATCCGTAAGCAACTTTCTGTAGGATCTACATCCCGTTCCGAAAAAGCTCTGTTCGATGTTGCGGTCTGCTTGAATGATGGATGGAACGTTTGGATGAATGTTCATTTGAATTTTGCGGTAAAGCGACATGGAAACGACGTGGACCGCGAAGTGGATTGCATTTTGTACCACAGGCAGTACGGGATGCTCTTGATTGAATGCAAGGACGGTCATTTGTCTACGGAAGCAGCCCCCCACAACTCCGAGGGTTTCGTGTGGAAACAGGGTAACCGCACTATGGAAAGATCTCCGGTGGAACAGGTGCAATCCGTTATATATCCGCTGCACGACCACTTTAGTGAAATGTTCCCTAAGGAGCAAGGCTCGGGTTACAACCGCGTTCGGGTGCAGTGGGCGTTATGTCTTTCTGACATGGAAAGCATGGAGAAAATCGGCAGCAACGCCATGCAGCCTAAACGCGCCATTTTCAAGTCCGACTTGAAAAGCTACAACACCTTGGAACGTAAGGTCAAGAAAATTCTTGAAATGGGGGAGCAGTCTCGCGGAGGCCAGCCCTTTGCCAATGATGTTTTACCCGACGAACAGTATAACCGGCTTATCGCTTTCTTGGGTTGCTTTGATGAACCTACATGGCCAGAACTCTGGGATATGCAGGCCAATGCCCGCGTGCGCCCCACGGCCATCCAGGAAATGCTCATGGAATCCATTACACGCAATCGTCGTATGCGTGTAGAAGGGGTGGCGGGATCTGGAAAGTCCTTGCTGGTGCAATGGGAAACCTGCCGCCTGGTCAAGGAAGGCAAGCGTGTTGTTGTGCTTTGTTATAACGACCTTTTGGCAGAACAGATGCAGCGGAATTTTAGTGACTTGGGTTTTAACGATGGTCAGGTGGTTGCCGCAAGTTTTCATAAGCTTGCTGCAAAGTACGTGCGACTTGCCAAGGTGAAGGGCTTTCCACGTAAAGAACCCGAAGAATGGAATGCAAAAATTGAATATTTTGAAAACCTGCCCAAATGTTTTGCAGAAGCCTTGCTGCAGTTCCGTTGCGAAAAGAAAAAAGCCCGTTTCTTTGACGCGTTGATTATTGATGAAGGTCAGGATTTTGAAAATTCATGGCTGGATGTAACTTTGCACCTTTTAAATGACGAGACAACAGGAATTGTCCGGTTCTTCTATGATTCTCACCAGACGATATACAAGGGCCGCGAAGTTCTAGGGAACATAGCTTTTAACGCCATGCCTGTAATGGTATTGAAACGGGGCTTTAGAAGTACAAAGAAAATTTTGCAATGGGTATATGAAAATACGGACATCCGCATTCCATGTTACGAGGAGACGGTCTCTGGCCGAGATGTGGATGTGCGCATTTATACGAATCCCGAGGAACAGGTGGAACTGTTGCACAGGGAGGTGGAACGCCTGAAAAAGAAAGGCGTAGAGCCCAAGGACATCCTGGTGGTAAGTTTGCACAGCAAGGCCAATTCTGCACTTGCGAACCTAAATGACGAAATGTTCCGATGGAGCGATGTCAATGATTCTTTGAACAGTCGGGCGATTAACATTGTTTCTGCATACCGTTACAAGGGGCTGGACAAGAGGGTGGTCATCTTGACGGACCTTGAACCGTCTAGGAGCGACCCCGGTGCACCCCACAGTAATGCCCACTTGATTTTGGTGGGGGCAACCCGTGCCAAGGATCATTTGGTGGTGTTCCGTCAGCGTCATAAAATTTGAAGAGTCTGGAAATATCTATCTTATAGGTTGTAAAATTTAACAGGAGTTTTTATGTCTGTACAAGTTATGGTGAATGGCATTCCCGGCAACATGGGAAAAATTGTTGCCGAAACCTGCGTGGCCCGCGGCCTGGAGCTGGTGCCCTATTCCCTCACGGGCGAAATCATCGTGGAAAATGAATCCGAAGTTGCGGGAATCACGGTGCAACTTTTGAAGCCCAGCAACCGCGAAGAACGCATCGGCGAAGTGATAGCCAAGTACCCGAA
>JABUUR010000004.1 GCA_021443065.1 Fibrobacter sp. | reverse complement strand
TATCAGTTACCGGTTATCGGTTTTCGGTGATAAGCTCGCTTCGCTTTGAGGTGTGAGCTCTATGCTGTGCGCCGATAACCTCATACCTCTAGGCGTTTACGCCGAACCTCATCGCTGATCACTGATCGCTCTTGTACAAGCATCTTTTGCCACGGGCTTTTACTGCCCCCCCCCCTTTTTTTACCTATCTTTTGCAAAAAAAAGGATTTCTATGGACAAGGTATATCGCTCCGGCATTGGTTTCGATGTTCACAAACTTGTGGAAGGCCGCAAGTGCATCATTGGCGGGGTGGACATTCCCTACGAAAAAGGGCTTTTGGGCCACAGCGATGCCGACGTACTGCTCCACGCCATTAGCGACGCCCTGCTGGGTGCCGCGGGCCTCGGCGATATCGGTACCTACTTTCCGGACACGGACCCCGCCTTCAAGGGTGCCGACAGCCTCGAACTGCTGCGCAAGGTGGGGGAAGAAGTTGCCAGGGAAGGCTACGACATCGTGAACATCGACGCAATCGTCATGTGCGAACGCCCCAAGGTGAACCCTCACAAGGACCAGATGAAGGCAAACATCGCACGGGTGCTCAACCTGGACGTAAGGCAAATCGGCATCAAGGGTACCACCACCGAAAAACTGGGCTTTACCGGTCGCGGCGAGGGCATCGCCAGCCAGGCGGTGGCCATGGTCCGAAGCAAGTAGCGTCGCAAGTAACATTTGACAGTCTTTCGGCATTCTTCTTTACATACCCTTTACGCTGTTTTTACCCAATTTCTATATTTACGGGCAACGATACAAACTCAAAAAACGCTGTGAGCCCGGACTAGCTGAAAAGCAGTGATGATGATCCGATAACGGCGCTAACCCTGGCCGGCACGGTTTCGTGCAGCGATTTGCCAGAAAAGGAAATACTATGCCCGAATTGGACATGAAGTTGGCTGTTCTCACCCTTTTGGGGTGCCTTGCACTTTTGATGTTCGGTATGAAGACCATGTCTGAAGGTCTTCAAAAACTCACCGGAAACACTCTGCGTACCATGCTGGGTACAATGACTAAGCACCGCGTTATGGGGGTTGCCACCGGTACCGCAGTGACTGCCACCATCCAGTCTTCTACCGCAACTACTGTGCTCACCGTGAGCTTCGTCAATGCCGGTCTGCTTACGCTCAAGCAGGCCATTTCTATTATCATGGGTGCGAACATCGGTACCACCATTTCCGGTTGGATCATGGTGCTGGGTTTCAAGTTCGACATGCTCTACCTGGTTTACCCCTGCTTTGTGCTGGGCATCATCTTGAGTTACACCAAAAAGAACAGCACCAAGAGCCTTAGCGAATTCCTGTTCGGCTTGGCATTCATGCTGTTTGCCATTACCACCCTCCGTACCACCGGCGCTTCCATGCACCTGGGCGAAATCCCCGCCGTGCAGAATTTTGTGTCTGCCTGCGGCAACTGGGGCTTTGCCAGCACCTTGCTGTTCCTGCTGATCGGCGGTGTGCTTACCATGTGCGTGCAGTCCTCTGCGGCGGTCATGGCGATAACCTTGATTCTTTGCTCCAGCGGAGCCCTCGAAATTTACCAGGGCATTGCCCTTGTGATGGGCGAAAACATCGGGACTACGGTCACCTCCAACGTGGTGGCCCTCAGCGCCTCTACCCAGGCCCGTCGTGCTGCGTTGGCCCACCTTCTTTTCAACACCTTCGGCGTGGTGTGGGTGCTTTGCGTGTTCCACCCCTTTGTCAACCTGGTCTGCACCATCGTCGGTTTCGACCCCAGCTTCAAGCCTTCCACTCCCGAAGAAATCAAGGCCGCCCAGGAGGGAGTCACCTTTGCCGTTGCCGCCTTCCACACCATGTTCAACGTGGTGAACGTGTTGATTCTCATTTGGTTTATCAAGCCCATGGAAACGGTCATCTGCAAAATCATCAAGGACAAGGCCGAAGACGACGAATTCCGCCTCAAGTTTATCAGCAGCGGCATTCTTTCCACAGCAGAACTTTCCCTGTTCGAAGCCCGCAAGGAAATCATCCTTTTCGGCCAGCGTTGCAAAAAGATGTTCAATATGATTCCTGACCTGCTTGTAACAACGCAGGAAGATGAATTCAATAAACTTTTCAGCCGCATAGAAAAGTACGAAAGCATTAGCGACAGCATGGAAGTCGAAATCGCCAAGTACCTGAACCAGGTCAGCGAGGGCCGCCTTTCCAGCGAAAGTAAGGTGACCATCCAGTCCATGCTTCGTGAAATTTCCGAAATGGAAAGCATCGGCGACGCGGTGTACAACATGGCCCGCGCCATCAACCACAAGTTCCGCAGCAAGAACGACTTTACCGAGGAACAGTGCGCCCACATCAACCACATGGTGGAACTTTGCAATACCGCACTGGACCACATGCTTGACGTAGAAGAAGGCAGACCCGGTGCAGATTACAACCGTTCCCGCAATATCGAAAACGAAATCAACAACTACCGCAAGAGCCTCAAGGAACGAAACGTGGCCGACATCAACGATAAAAAGTACGATTACCAGATGTCGGTACACTACATGGATGTGATCAACGCCTGCGAACACTTGGGCGACTACGTAATTAATGTGGTCGAAGCCCATGTGAACAAGAAACTGTCCACCTAGGTGACCCGTAATTTGGGGGTACGAAAAGGATTACTCCGATTCCATGGCCTATGGTTGTGATTATTTGTCCTTGGAGGGGGCAAAACTGTTCACTACCCGCTTGGTCCGCGTGCTTGAACAACTGGAATAGGCTATATTTTATACAAAATAATAACCCCCTGGCGGCCCCGGTGATTTGGATTGTTTTTGGGTTGAAAAGGGATAAAAGGAGTAAACTATGAGAACCTTCACCTTTGGCGAACAAGCCCTTATTGGCAAACTGATTGCAAACTCCGCCGATCCGGTATCTTGCTTTCCTGTCAAAATCATCGAGTCTGTCTTTCAAGACAACAAGGTCACGTTCCACGCAGGCGACCTGGCCTACTTCAACTTCTACGTAAACGAAGGCAAGGAAGATTCTGTCAAGGAAAAGGTCAAGACCGTTTATAAAAGGCTTTTGGAAGCCTTTAACCTCGTTGATTACCTCAAGGACCAGGGCATGGTTACCGCACTGGTGTCTACCCGCGAAAAGAAGACCGTTTTCGGCGAAGATGTGGCTTATGTTTCCGCCGGGTTAGTCGAAGTACGGGTGTTCGTCGAAGAAAACCTGGTGGTAGAAAAGATGATCGACTTCATGACAAACGCCCTGTTCGTCTCGGATTCCCTCAAGGAGCTTCAGGCGGAGGACTTCAAGACCTTCGAGGACAAGACTCTCGAAGAATCCAGGAAGCTTGTCAAGAAAGCCCGCAATGCCGTGATTATTGCCTTTGTTGCGGTTCTGGTTGCCGTAGGCGGCATCGTGTTCACAGCCTTGCAGAACAGCAATAGCCAGGCTCCGGACCCGAACGTCACCCTCAAGCCCGCCCTTGAATCCATCCAGAAATCTCTGGACGAAAAGGTGGTGCCTGCAGTCGTAGATCTCAAGACCGCCACCTCCGAGGTTAAGAATGCCATAGACAATCTTGGGACAAAGCCGGTTAACCTGAGCGAACTGCAGAAAGAATCCGATGATTCCGCCGCCAGTCCAGAACCCAGCAAGAAGTCTAAAAAGCGCAAACGCAGATAGCCTCTCCTCGCCCTGTCATCCCGGCCCCCGCGCCGGGATCCTCCATCGACTGTCATCCCGGGCTTGACCCGGGATCCCCCCCGCCCTGTCA
>JABUUR010000138.1 GCA_021443065.1 Fibrobacter sp. | reverse complement strand
CTGCGTCATTCGGTTATAAAATTACAAGTTTGTAATTTTGCAACACTCATTTAGTGAGCAGTTAGCGCTTAGAAAGACTTGTCCACGCAGTGGATGACAGCGGGTTTTACCGTTCCAGTTTGAAGAATACGGCACCCAGGGGCGGGACCTGGACGTTCAGGCTCTGGGGACGGTTCTGCCAGGGAATTTGCTCGGTCTGGACTTCGCCGCAGTTGCCCACGTTTGATCCGCCGTAAATTCCTGCGTCAGTGTTGAAAATCTCTTTCCACTTGCCCGCGGTAGGAGCGCCCAGGCGGTAGTCGTTGCGGACCACCGGCGTGAAGTTGAATACGCACAGGATTTCGTTGCCATGGTCATCCTTACGGACGAAGCTTACGATGGAGTTGTCCGCGTCGTCGCACCAGATCCATTCGAAACCGGTATGATAATGGTCGATTTCCCAGAAGGGGGCATTGTCCTTGTAGATGTGGTTCAAATCCTTCATCATGGCGAGAATCTTGCCGTGGCTGTCCCAACTGACCAGGTGCCAGTCCAGGGAACGTTTTTCGTTCCATTCGCGGAACTGCCCGAACTCGTTGCCCATGAAGTTCAGTTTTTTTCCGGGATGGGCGTACTGGAATGCGTATGTCAGGCGGAGGTTTGCAAACTTCTGCCAATTGTCGCCGGGCATCTTGCCCAGCATGGAACCTTTGCCGTGAACCACTTCGTCGTGGCTGAACACCTGGATGAAGTTTTCGGAGTAGGCGTACACCATGCTGAAGGTGAGGCTGTTGTGGTGGTACTTTCGATGGATTGGCTCGTGCTGGATGTAACTGAGAAAATCGTTCATCCACCCCATGTTCCACTTGTAGTGGAAACCCAGGCCACCCTGTTCGGGGGGGCGTGTAATGCTTGGGAAACTGGTGGATTCTTCGGCGATGAGAATGCCGTGGGGGGCAAGGCGGCCCATGACGGAGTTCAGGTGCTTGAGAAATTCCAGAGTCTCGTAGTTGATGTTGCCACCGTCCTTGTTGGGAACCCAGCCGCCGGGGCCCTTGCCGTAGTCCAGGTAAAGCATGCTGGCTACGGCGTCTACCCGCAGACCGTCGCAGTGGAATTCCTTGAGCCAGTACATGGCGTTTGCAATGAGGAAGTTCTTGACCTCGTTACGGCCCAGGTTGAAAATGTAGGTGCCCCAGTGGGGGTGTTCGCCTTGGCGTGGGTCGGCATGCTCGTAGCAGGCGGTACCGTCGAAACGGCCCAGGGCATGGGCATCCTTGGGAAAATGTGCCGGAACCCAGTCGATGATCACGCCGATTTCGTTCTGGTGGCAAAGGTCCACAAACTTGCGGAACTGGTCGGGTGTGCCGTAGCGACTGGTGGGCGAGTAGTAGCCCGTCACCTGGTAGCCCCAGGATTCGTCCAGGGGGTGTTCCGCCAGGGGCAGAAATTCCACATGGGTGTAGCCCATTTCCTTAAGGTAGGGTATAAGGGTATCTGCCAGTTCTTCCCAGTTGAGAAAACGGTCGGGGTCTGCGGGATCCCTACGCCAGGAGCCTGCGTGGACTTCGTAGATGTTCATGGGACTGCCGAAGACCTTTGTGGCGGTGTGGGTCCACATGTAAAGGTCGTCGCCCCATTCGTAACCGTCCAGATGTGTAGTGATGGAGGCCGTGGCGGGGCGTACTTCGGAAAGTTTTGCCAGAGGGTCCACCTTTACGTGGAGGTTTCCGTCGGCACCGTGAATTTCAAAGCGGTAGAGTTCGCCTTCGCCCAGGTTGGGAATGAAAATCTCCCAGATTCCGGAAGACCCAAGCATGCGCATCTGGTGGCGGCGGCCGTCCCAAGAGTTGAAACTGCCGACGACGGAGACCGCCTGGGCGTTGGGTGCCCAGACTGCAAAGTGTACGCCTTTGAAGCCCTGGTGTTCTACCAGGTTTGCGCCCAACTTTCGGTAAAGTTCGTAGTGCGTGCCGGAGGCAATCAAGTGACGGTCAAAGTCGGACATCACCGGCAGGAACGCATAGGGGTCGGTGACGGTGTATTCGTTGCCGTCGCCCTGGCGGATTTTCAAATTGTAGAAGAAAGGCTCGTAGTCTTTGTCCAGGGCCGCTTCAAAAAATCCTGTGTCGCCAATCTTTATAAAGTCAAATTCACAGTCGCCATCGCAGGATTCTCCTGTGATGTAGGAGGCTTGGGGCTGGTAGGTTCGGATGACAGTTTTTACGCCTTTGTCGGTATTCAGCGGATGTATGCCGAGAATCGAAAAAGGATCCTTGGTGCTGAAATTCCATATTGCCTGCATTTCGTCGGCAGTAAGGCTTGTGAACTGATTCCAATCCATAAAAAGAAACTCCTTATTGTTTGTTGCAAATATAACATAAAACTTTTTTTCAAACGCGCTTTTTTGGAATAATCTTAAAATAAATCGGGATATTCCTATATTTGGACCATGTACAAGCGTGTTTTGACTATCCAGGATATTTCTTGCTTTGGCCAGTGTTCTTCTACGGTTGCGTTGCCCATTGTCTCTGCCTGCGGTGCGGAGTGCGCGGTTCTTCCGTCGGCTCTTCTCAGTACCCATACGGGCCGTTTTAAGGGCTACACCTTTCGCGACCTGACCGACGACATGCTGCCTGTCAGGGACCACTGGCTTCGCGAAGGTATCAAGTTCGATGCCTTTTATACGGGCTACCTGGGAAGCATTCGCCAGGTGGATATTGTCCGCGAAATCATGAACACGGTTGGAAACCCCGACGCCTTGAAAATCGTAGACCCTGTCCTTGCAGATGCCGGAAAATTATATGCGGGTTTTGACTTGAATTTCGTGGAGGCCATGAAACGTCTTTGCGCTGAGGCCGATGTGCTTTTGCCCAACATTTCCGAGGCGTGTTACCTGACAGGGATGGAATACACCGAGGACTACGACAGGGCCTACATTGAAGGCCTTTGCAAGCGCCTGTGCGACCTTGGTGCCAAGTGCATTGTGATGACGGGAATCGGATTCAACGAAGGCTGCACCGGCGTTGCTGTATATGAAAACGGAAAGTTGGACCACTACGAACACCGTAAAGTTTCCATGTGGTGCCACGGTACCGGCGATATTTACGCCTCCGCCTTTACAGGGGCGCTCATGAGGGGCAAGTCCAAGATGGAGTCCGTAAAAATCGCCGCGGATTTCACGCTGAAAGCCATCGAAAATACCTTGGGTGACCAGCGGGAACATTGGTACGGAGTTAAATTTGAAACAGCGATCCCTACGCTGGTCAAATTCTTTGAATAAGGGGTAATCTAGATGTCTGAAGAAATGAAGGGTTGGGAACCCCTGATACACACGGCAAATTTCAAGGTGACGCCGGAAATGATTGACGACAATCATCATTTTAACAACGTCTGGTCTGTCCAGTGGATTCAGGACATTTCCGCGGAACATTCCGAAAAGTGCGGCGGCACCGCCCTCATGCGGGAATTGAATTGCGGCTGGATGATTCGCGAACAGCATATCTACTACAGGAACCAGGCGTTTCTCGGAGACGAAATCCGTGGGGCTACCTGGGTGGATTCCATCAGTACCCTGGTGAGCAAACGCAAATGCAAGTTTGAGCGAGTCAGTGACGGCAAGACCATTTTCGAATCGGAGACCCAGTGGGTGCTGGTGGATATGAACCGCGGAAGAGTCAGGGCGATTTCTCCGGAAATGGTTTCCTGCTACGGTACCTTGAAGCAGGAGTGAATTGTGGCAAGCTTGATTGAATACAAGGGAAAAAAGCCGGTGTTGGGCGAACG
>JABUUR010000267.1 GCA_021443065.1 Fibrobacter sp. | reverse complement strand
AACGGATTTTGATTCCGTTATTCGTTGGTTCGAGTCCAGCTACCCCAATGAATTTTTTTAATCATAAACTCAAATGGAGTAATTATGGAACTCACTAAGCTCGTAGCAACCTCGAGAGTACAAGGCAAGAGCGCCGACAGCAAGCGCCTCCGCAAGGCCGGTCAGATTCCGGCTGTCTTCTATGGTAAGGGTCAGGAAGCCGTGAATGTTAGCGTTAGCGCTATCGACGTTCGCAAGATCCTCGCCCCGGGTAAGCGTTATACGCTTCTCGACCTGGTCATTGATGGCAAGGAAGGCAACGCCGCCGTAATTTACAACTACCAGAAGGACGCCCTCACTCAGGAAATCATCCACATTGATTTCTTGAAGATCGATGAATCCACCAAGATCAAGGTTCGCGTTCCTGTCAAGCTGTCCGGTCTTCCGGTCGGCGTCAAGACCCAGGGCGGTACCTATGCACAGCAGAACCGTTACATCAACCTTGCTGCAACTCCTGCCTGCATCCCGACCTCCATCGACATGGATATTTCCGATTTCCCTGCTCCTACCACTTTCTACGCCAAGGATCTCAAGCTCCCCGAAGGCGTTGAACTGGCTTGCACTCCTCGCGTCGTGATTTTCAACATCACCGCAAAGCGCAAGAGCAAGGAAGAAGCTTAGTTTTTTACTAAGGGCTTCAAAGCAAAGGCCGTTCTGCAAAAGCAGGACGGTTTTTTTATATTTAAGGTCGAACGTCAACAAAAACTAAGGCGCATGGCGCCCTAAAATCTTCAAAGCAGCGAATCTGCAATCTAGAGCAATTATGTACTTAATCGTAGGCCTTGGAAATCCCGGAACGCAATATGTTAACACCCACCATAACGCAGGCTTTATGGCTGTAGAAAAACTGGCCACATCCGGAGACTGGAAATCCGAGCACAAGGCTTTGACCCAGAAGGTGACCATTGCCGGCCAAGATTGCCTGCTGGCAAAACCGCAAACCTACATGAACTTGTCCGGGGAATCGGTGCAGGCCCTGATGACCTGGTACAAAATCAAACCCGAACAACTTCTTGTCTTTAGCGACGACATCAATTTGGACGTAGGGCGCATCCGTTGTCGCTCGAACGGGAGCCATGGCGGTCAGAACGGTCTTCGGAACATCATCGAAAAAATCGGGGACAAGTTCCCGCGAATCCGCTTTGGCGTAGGCAAGTGCCCTCCGAAGTTCGATTTAAGCAACTGGGTGCTGGCCAAGTTCCCGCCCGAGGATCGTCCTCTGTTCGACGAAGCCCTTGAAAAGGTGAAACCCCTGGTGGAATGCTATTTCAAGTTCGGCATGGAAAAATGCATGGAGCGGTACAACGGCAGGTAGCCCCCATTTCCGGAACGTGTCAGAACAGTTGCATGATCATGACGAAGATGACTGCGACTGCGAAAATCAGTTTGAACCCGGTACCGCATAGGAAACCTACAAAGGCTCCCAGCGCGGATTTCGAGGAAACCTTGATGTCCCTGCTGACGATCATTTCGCCGGTCAAGGCTCCCAGAAACGGCCAGATGATAATGCCCAGCAAACCCTGGGGCCCGAAAGGCAATCCTATAAAGGAAAGGATAAGGCCGATGTTGCATCCCCAGACTCCCGCCTTGGATCCTCCGAATTTCTTGGTGCTGATGCCGGGGATGATGTAGTCCATGACGGTGATCAATGCCGCCATGACCGCCATGATCACGATCATTGCGGTGCCGAAGGTTACGGACGGGTGAAAACTCAGTACAAGGAGTGCCGCCCAACTCAGGGGAGGCCCCGGTATGCCCGGCAAGACGGAACCGGCAAGGCCAGCCAAGGCCAGAAGAATTGCAATAATGATCAGTACGGTATTCATATCGGATAAAGCCCTGTTTTGGTAAAGTCCTGCCTGACAATATAAAAAAGATGGGGTTGAAATGTCATGTAAAAAGAAACTCCTGCATGTAAAAACTTTTGACGAGGCTTTTTCTTTTTCTATATTTGTTTTGCAAAAAGAACCGATAATCTCTATATAAGAGGTCTATTATGAAAATTTTGCCTGAAGCATTGACTTTTGATGACGTTCTTCTTGTGCCCGCAGAATCTTCTGTGCTGCCGGCGGATACCGACGTCAGTACACAACTTGCGGCAAACATCAAGCTTAACATCCCGGTAATCAGCGCCGCCATGGACACGGTGACTACCGCTCCCTTGGCTATCTCTATCGCTCTCCAGGGCGGTCTTGGCATTATCCACAAGAACATGTCCATCGAAGAACAGGCCGAGGAAGTTCGCAAGGTCAAGCGCTGGCAGTCCGGCATCGTTACCAATCCGGTGACTTTGGATGCAGACCAGCCGGTCTCTGCTGCGTTCGAACTTCGCGCCCGCAACAAGATCAGCGGTTTCCCCATTCTTTCCAAGGGCAAACTGGTGGGTATGCTTACCAGCCGCGATCTTCGTACTATCACGGATTTCAGCGTGAAGATCAGCAAGGTCATGACCAAGAATCCCGTGACCGCATCCCCCAAGATTTCCCTTGCCAAGGCCAAGGAACTTTTGGCGGAAAAGCGTATCGAAAAACTTCCCCTGGTCGATGCCAATGGCGCTCTCAAGGGCCTCATTACCATGACCGACATTTTGAAGCGTGAAAACAACCCCTCCGCAAGCCTGGACAAGAACGGCCAGTTGCTGGTGGGTGCTGCGGTAGGTACTTCCGCAAACACGCTGGAACGTGTTGCTGCATTGGTGGATGCTGGCGTTGATCTTCTTGTAATCGACACCGCCCACGGTCACCACATCGGCGTTCGCAACATGGTAAAGACCGTTCGTAAGAAATACCCGAAGCTCACCATTTGCGGTGGTAACGTCTGCACTCCGGAGGCTGTTACCGAACTTGCCAAGTGCGGTGCCAACATCGTCAAGGTGGGCATTGGCCCGGGTTCCATCTGCACCACCCGCATTGTGGCGGGCGTAGGTTACCCCCAGTTCTCCGCCATCGTGGAATGCGGAAAAGCAGCGCGTAAGGCTGGTGTGAAGATTATCGCCGACGGCGGCCTCAAGTTCTCCGGCGACATCGTAAAGGCTTTGGCTGCCGGTGGTCATGCGGTGATGATCGGCTCCATGTTCGCGGGTACCGAAGAAGCTCCAGGCGAAGTGATTCTCGCCGACGGACGCAGCTTCAAGAGTTACCGCGGTATGGGTTCCTTGGGCGCTATGGCCGCAGGTTCCGCCGACCGCTATTTCCAGGGCGGCATCAAGGAACCCCGCAAGTTCGTTCCCGAGGGTATCGAAGGACGCGTTCCCTATAAGGGACCCCTCCGCGATACCATCTACCAGATCATTGGCGGTATCCATTCTGCCATGGGTTACGCCGGTGCAGCCAACCTGGACGATCTTTATAAGAAGGCGACCTTCGTGCGCATCACCGGTGCAGGTCTTCGCGAGTCCCATCCCCACGATGTGACCATCACCAAGGAAGCCCCCAACTACCGTACCGGTGAATAAAATTTCAACGTAAACCTGTTGACGAGTATCATAAGCATCTTGAGTGTACTTGCACCCAAGATGCTTTTTTATCAAGCTTGGATTTACCCCTTGTTTTCTTTGACAAGCGTTGCTGTAGCCGATATTTTTAAAGGTTAGGCTAGAGAATTCGTGGTATTCCGGGATGGTGTCCTCGTGACGAAGAATGAGGGGGAGGTTTTCAAGGAGATGTTCTGTTTTGGAATGAACTTCGAATCCTTCGATGTAATTTTTGAATTCCCTGGAGGAAATGCA
>JABUUR010000175.1 GCA_021443065.1 Fibrobacter sp. | reverse complement strand
CTTGAACCATTCGATGGGGGAGAGTTCCTCCTTGGCGTTCTTTTCGCCGTAGAGGGTGGCCACCTTGTTTTCGCGGCGGGCAATGGCCTTGTCTTCTTCGCTTTCGGGGGCGCGCAATACGTAGACGTGATACCCCTTGATCTGCTTCTTGCGTTCGGCAGTGGCGTCGATGGCGTTGCAGTGGAGGCTGATGAACAGGTCTCCGTCCCACTGGTTTGCCAGGTTTGCCCGCTGGCCTAGTTCGATGAACACGTCCTTGTCCCGGGTCATCTTTACGTTGAAACCTTCTTTTTCAAGTTCCTTTTTCAAAAGCTTGCCGACGGAGAGAACGATGTCTTTTTCCTGGGCATTGGCGCCCAGGGCTCCCGAGTCCTTGCCGCCGTGTCCCGGGTCGATAACGACTGTCTTCACTTCGCGGGTGCCTGCGGTCTCGTTCTTGGGAGTGGCGACTGCTGTGGCTTCAATTGCTACGGGTGCAACGACTGCGGTTGGTTCCTGAAAAATCTTGCTTGTATCCTTTGCGCTGATCCAGATTTTTCCGTCTACAATTTCGGGAGCGGTTTCTAGGGGAATGCTCCTGTTGCCCATGCTTGCGTAGGGGAGTCCCATGGCGAACTTGACGGTGTCTTTTGCTGTCGTCAGGTTGAAGGTCTTTTGCACGGGAAACCAGTGGAACGCTGCCTTTTTTTCTTTGGCGAAAAGTTCCACGTCTACCTTAGCCGCAACACCCTCGGGTGCTGCGCCAATGCTTGCGGTGCAGGCGATGGCGAAAAGCAAAAAGTAGATGACCTTTTTCATGGGAGCCTACTTGTGAGCCTTTGCTGCACGGGCCATTTCCATTTTGGCGTCCCGTTCCATGATGGACTGTCGCTTGTCGTGCTGATCCTTGCCGCGGCAGATTCCCATTTCCAACTTGGCCCGACGATTCTTGAAGTAAATCTTCAGGGGTATCAGGGTGCAGCCCTTCTGTTCCTTGGCCTTTCGCATCTTCTGGATTTCGTGGGCGTGGGCAAGAAGTTTTCGACGCCTTGCAGGAATATGGTTGAACCTGTTTGCAAAAAGGTATTCGTCGATGTGGGCGCCAACCAACCACAGTTCATCCTTTTCTTCGCCAATGTCAATCCACGCTTCACCGATGGTACACTTGCCGTCGCGAATGGACTTGACTTCGGAACCGATGAGCATAATGCCCACCTCGAAGGTCTCGTCCACAAAGTAAAGGTGGTTTGCCTTGCGGTTCTGGATGACCGGAGTTGTTGGTTCTTTCTTTGCCATTGACTTCTTGGCCCTATTTCTTTGTTGCCGTCTTTTGGGATGCTGACTTTTTGGGGGCGGACCTTGCTGCGACCTTGCCTGCGGTAGGCTTGGCCGCTGTAGCCTTGCGTGCGGCTTTCGCCTTGGTCTTGTCCGCGGCCTTCATGGTCTTTGCTTCCGTAAGTTTTTTGGATTCCCAGCCCACCTTCTTCTTTTGCACATGGGGGACGGCCGCATCCAGGGCTTCTTGAAGTTCGGTACAGCCTTCGCCCGTAAATGCGGAGGTGACGATGACCTTTTCACCGTTGTCCTTGAACTGTTTTATGGCGGCCTTGATTCCCAGGTCGCTCTTGTTCAGGGCTATGACATAGGGCTTTTGGGCGAGCTTGGGGTGGAATGCCGCAAGTTCTCCCTTGAGCACGGCGAACTGTTCGTAGGCGTTGTCCAGGAAACCGTCTATGACGAATAAGAGAGTGTGGGTCCTTTCAATGTGCTTGAGGAACTGGTGGCCCAGGCCCTTGCCTTCGCTGGCGCCTTCCAACAGTCCGGGAATGTCTGCGACGACGAAACTGTGGCCGTGCATCTGCACAATGCCAAGCACCGGTTCCAACGTGGTAAAGGGGTAGTCCCCTACCTTGGGTCGTCCGCTGGAAATCTTGTTCACCAGACTAGACTTGCCTGCGTTGGGAAATCCTACCAGACCAACGTCTGCCATGAGTTTCAGTTCCAAGTAAAGAACCCGCTTTTCGCCGGCTTCGCCAGGCAGGCACTTGCGGGGGGCCTGGTTGGAAGGAGTTGCGAAATGCTGGTTGCCCATGCCGCCCTTTCCGCCCCGGGCGGCAATCCAGCGCTGTCCGTCTTCGGTAAGGTCTGCGAGAATGCGTCCCTCTTCATCCTTGACGATCGTACCTCGTGGAACGCTGACTATAAGGTCATCTGCGGAGGCTCCTGTGCAACGCTTTGCGCCGCCGGGCTGTCCGTTTTGCGCCTTGTAGACGCGAGCATTGCCCATGTCCAAAAGTGTCGAGTACTGCTCGTTGACCTGGAGAATCACATGACCGCCACGGCCGCCGTCTCCACCGTCAGGGCCTCCCAGGGGTACAAATTTTTCGCGATGGAAACTGCAGATGCCATCGCCGCCTTTGCCGGAGCGCACTTCAATTGATTTTTCGTCTAGAAACATAATCTTTGATTAAAGGCCCAGGGTTTCGTCCAGGCCGAGGGCGATGTTCATGTTTTGGATAGCGGCACCGCTGGCGCCCTTACCCAGGTTGTCGATGATTGTTGTGACCTGCATGACGTTTTCGTTTCCGAACACCTGGATGCATGCGTTGTTTGTGCCATTGCAAATGGTGGGATTCAGGCGACCGTTCACCAGCGTGGGGCTTGTGGCAGGGGCTGCCTCGTAGGGCATGACCGTTACAAAGTTGGAGTTTTCGTAATGCCTGGTCAAGACCTCGGTCAGTTCCTCGGGAGATACCTTCCGGGTCAGCTGGTTGGCGAAGATGGCGACTGTCACCGCCATGCCCTTGTAGTAGGGGCCCAGCACCGGATTGAAGAAGGGGGCGTACTCAAGTTCGCAGTATTTCTTCATTTCCGGGAGGTGCTTGTGGGTAAGAGCCAGGGCGTAGGGTGCCGGAGCCATGATGGGGAGAGACTGCCCTGCCTTGTGGCTGAGTGCGGATTCCTCTTCGTATTCTGCAATGAGTTTCTTGCCTCCGCCGGAGTACCCGGTAAGGCTGTAGGCGGCGAGGTTTGCAGACTTGGGCAGAATACCGCTTGCAATGAGGGGGTGTACACCAAGGATGAAACCTGTGGCGTGGCAGCCGGGATTTGCAATGCGTTTTGCCCTGGCGATGGCTTTACGCTGGTCTGCGGAAAGTTCTGGCATCCCGTAGGTCCAGTCGGGGTTTACCCGATGGGCCGTAGAGGCGTCGATGATGCAGGTGTCGGGGTTGGTGCAGAGGGCTGCGCTTTCGACGGCTGCCGCATCGGGCAGGCACAAGAAGGTTACGTCGGACTCGTTGATCAAACGCTGGCGTTCGTTTACGTCTTTACGGAGCTCCGGGTCTATGCGGAGAACTTCCACATCTGTGCGCTTTGCCAGGCGGTCGTAAATCTGAAGGCCTGTGGTACCTGCCTCACCATCAACAAAAACTTTAAACATTGCTAATCCTTTCGGTGTCAGTTTATAGAATGCTTGCTAGGCTTCCCAATTACTTGCCGGCACCGCAGCACTTCTTGTACTTCTTGCCAGAACCGCAGGGGCAGGGGTCGTTACGGCCTACGTCCGGTTCGGTCTTCTTGATGGTCTCCTGCTTTACGGCGCGTCCGTCATAGAAGAACCATGCTCCACCCACTTTGTGGAATTCTCCCAGTTCGTGGTGGTTGCGGGTGATGTTACCCTGCTTGAAACGGGCGATGAATTCCACCCAGCCGATGTTCTTTTCTTCTTCGGTCTTGGTCTGCTTGATTTCGATGCCCAGCCATTCGGACTGCTTGCTCCATGCCTC
>JABUUR010000221.1 GCA_021443065.1 Fibrobacter sp. | reverse complement strand
CTTCTGCGTCGTTGAAATTTTGCCGATTTCAGTCCGAAGATAAGAGCAAAGCTCAAAAAACGCGGTTTCCCGCTATGTAAAAGTAAATATAAGTTTTCAATTATGTTATGTCAATACATCCAAACTAAATGTGCGACAAATTTCACAACCGCACATCTAAAATTTCCAAAATACTTCACCGCAAGCTAAAAATCACTTGAGGAATAGGCCCAGCTTTCCAAAGTCAAGAATGGTAATGAACACGAAAAAGCCTATAAAGAACGAGGCAGCGACATTCTGGATAATAGTCTGAGTCTTTGTTGACAAAGGCTTGCCGCGAAGTTTTTCGATACCAAGGAACATCAAAAGCCCTCCATCGGTAATGGCCAGGGGCAACAGGTTCATTACACCCAAGTTAATGCTGATAAGGGCAAGCAACATCAAGAATTCCTGGAAGCCGCTCATCCATACGTTACCCATCACAGCAACAATGGAAACCGGTCCGGAGAAAGCATCCATCTTGACCTGCCCCTTGAATAGGCGACCGAAGTAACGGAAAATACTGGTGGTCATTTTCAGGCTGGTGGAACAGGTCTTCTGAAAAGCCTCGATGGGACCGCGGCGAACGAACTTGGTTTCGCGGAACAGGACATAACCCATCTGCACGCCCACCATGTAACGTTTGGTTTCATCGTTGTACGCAGGGACCATGGGAAGGCTCAAGGTATCGCCACCGCGAATTACGGTAACGGTAACTTCGGCGCCCTGGGAACCGTCGATATTACGAATGACATCTTCGTAACGTCCAATGTGCTGTCCGTTGATTTCAAACAACGTATCATCCTGAAGAATGCCGGCCTTTTCTGCAGCAGACCCCTCCGTAGGAGGCAGTCGAACAATAACCCTATTCTGAGGATAAATGCCGATGTCCCCAATGCCCATTTTTGTTTCTGAACTTGTGGAATCCTTGGCAGGGATTACCAGTTCCTCGGGGACGACTGTAATCATAACAGGCTCGCCACCACGGTGAATTTCAAGTTCAACGTTAGCTCCAAGGCTTACGCCGATCTGTTCACGGAAATCATCCCAACCCTGGGTTTCCTTGCCGTTCATGGCAGTAATGGTGTCGCCTGGAAGAATGCCCGCAACCTCTGCTGGTGAATTTTTCCCCACAAAGCCGATAATCAATTCCTTGTTGGCAGGTTCTTGCACACCCACCATGTAAAGGACCATCAGTAGCACAAAGGCAAAGACAATGTTGATGAACGGCCCCGCAAAGGCAATGGCAGCACGGGCACCCACGGACTTTCCGGTAAAATCGCGTTCCCCCGGAACCTGACCATCCTTGAAGGAATCGGGATTTTCGCCGGCCATGGCAACGTAACCGCCAAAGGGAATAGCAGAAATGCAGTATTCCGTTTCGCCCTTTTTAAAACGAAGCAGCTTTTTGCCAAAGCCCACGCTAAAGGTGTTCACCTTAACGTTATTCCACTTGGCCACGATGAAATGACCAAATTCATGGATAGTCACCAAAAAACTGAGGCCAACCAGGCCCAGAACGAACATCAAAACATTATCAAGGATATTTTCCATCGTCTTTGTAAGATAGCAAAAAGGCGAGAGTCATAAAAAAGTGGCAGCCCTTTCAAGGCCGCCTAAATGCAAGTTTCACAAAACGCAGTTACTTGAGGTGCGTACCCTTCAAGTCAAAACGCTTACCGTTCTTCTCGACAAACACCTTCTGGTCTGCAAAGCGAAGGCGTACCTGATTTTCTGCAGGTTTTTTGCGTGATGCGAGAGAAGTTCCGATGGCAGCCGGAGTGGACCCGCCCTTTGCAACACCTTCAACAGCAAAGCTAGGAGCATGCCCGCTGTTTATGGCCTCGATAGCACCGGCCAGGTAAGCCAAGGGAGCATTCCAGTTGATTGCGACCTCGTTAGTGGCGTAGCTGCAATTGTTGTCGGTGTAGGATGTTGCCGCCTGACCGGTACGGTATTCCTTGCAGGACCAGGTTTCGGTGCCGATGTCCTCACCGCCAGGCTGGGGGCCTCCCACCAGCATGCCAGGCACCGGTGCGGAAACACCGTCGGATGTGCTGGGACGGTGATGGGGCTTTTTAGGAGATGTCGTTCCAAAGCCCGTCATAAAGGACATGTTCAAGGGGTTCTTGCCCAGCAGGTAATCAAGCACCTTGCGGGCTCCATCGTAATACTTGTTCTCTCCCGTCAGGTAGTAAGCATGAAGAAGCCATACGCCCTGGTTTGCGGCGACCGCGTTGGAACCCCAGACGAAATCGTCCTTCGCCATCACCACGCCAAAGCCGGTGGTGGCACGTGCCGCAAGGTCGTCGGCAATTTCCAAAAGGATTTTTTTACTGTTGGCATCGGTACCATAGGTTGCGGCACCGTAGACGGCAAGCCCAGAAACATCACCCCAGTTAGGCACATTCGCCTCGGTAATGTTCGGCTTGTAAGAAGCATCCTTGGTGGCAAGGTACAGTTCGGTACCTGCAAAAAGCTTTTCGTCGCCCAGGCTGTTGTCACCGTACTCGCCGGTAGAGACATCCGCCGGATTATGGAACGCGCTGTTGGGATTCTGGGAACCCCAGGAGTAGGCCTTCTTTGCAGCTTCTAAACACTTGGCGGCGAATGTGGCGTCGTAGTCCTTGTACACGCGATAGGCAGCTGCCATGACTCCTGCAAAGTCGAAGGTGGCAGCAGTGCCTTTACCGATAACGTAAATAGGATCTGTATCCTTAGCAGGCATAACATCGCCAGGGAATCCCAGGGAAGTCATCTTATGGAAAACGCCGCCGTCGGTATCCTGCATGGTGAGCATCCAGTCCAGATTGTACTTGATTTCGGCCAGCAGATCCGGGAGGGTTCCATCGGCGGGAATGTTCCATTTGAGAGTCTTAAAGTAGTCCGGGAAGTGTTCGAAGAGGGAAATCAAAGTGTAGGTGGTAATGCCGGAGTTCACAATATAGCGGCCGTAGTCACCGGCGTCGTACCAGCCCTTGGACGACTGGATGGAGCCCGAACCCGCAGAATTGTGTTTCTGGATGATGCTGTTGGTATGGCCCGCGGCACGTTTCCACTGGCCCGCGTAGGTTTCTTCCAACGCCATGGAGGCACGCTGGTAATAGTACCACTTGAGGGAGGCTTTCGTCACCTCCTCGAAAGTCTTGTCCGTAATCTTCAGGTCGTTGCGGACCACCTGACCGCCCACCTTGATGGAGTAGGTGCCGGGAGTTTTCAAGTCCGAAAAATCCACCAGGGACACGCTTTGATTGTAGGCATCCCAGGAGGAGGCTGCCTTGGGAGTTGCGGTAAGGACCGTCTGACCGGCGGCATCCACAATTTCCACCGTGCCATTACCTTCGGCTAGGGTAAATTCCTTGGCATCGTTTGAGCGGTAGCCAATCTGGTTGATGTAGGCCGTAGCGGCAAAGGCGGAAGAAGCACTGGCTATTGCAGCCACAGCCAGGGGAACAAACTGCTTGAGGCCAAATTTTGTAAACATGACACACTCCTTGGATTTTCTCAAATTCAAATATATGCTTTTTTTGCTTTTCCAAAAAGAAAAGCGTAATTATTCTGTTTACAAGTGTAACAAGTGTTTTGATTAGACGAAAGAAGGAAAGCGAAAAACGATAGACTAAAGGATTCTAGAAAATCATCTCGTTCACCATGGACCCTATCGTGCCAAAGGCACTCCAAGGTGACAGCCAATCGAAACGTTTGGACTGTCTCTATGAATCTGACACATGATTTTGCAGGTGGTCCGAT
>JABUUR010000065.1 GCA_021443065.1 Fibrobacter sp. | reverse complement strand
TGGTGCGGACATTTGCAAGAAAGCGAATCTCGGGGCGCGAGACTGTGCGGGCTCTGGTGAAGCGTGTGCAGAAACATCGGTGGAGGCAGTACTTGCCCCCACGACGCTAAACGTAGACGGCTCCCGCCAGAACAACTTTTTTGCAGGACTCGGACCTGACGGAATCGGCTGCATCAATTTCTTGAAGAATGCCTTCAGAAACGAAAGCGGTGCGGCCCGGGTATTGGAAGGCTCGCCCAAGGCGTGTGCACTTGAAGACATTCAGGAGACGTACTGGAGCAGTGCTGTTTGCTGGATGATGACTGCGGAACTGTGGAACCGCGTCGGCGGCTTCGACGAAAACATCTTCATGTACTACGAAGACGCCGACATGGCGCTTCGTTGCCGAACACTAGGGGCCAGGTTCTTTATAACCGGCCGAAGCGCCATCACCCACCTGGGTGGCGGTTCCGCCAAGAGCAGCCTCAACCGCGCACTGCAGCACGACCGCTCCCAGCAATACGTTTTTAAAAAGCATTTCGGATTTAAAGGTTTCTTGCTTTCAAAAAGTTTCCGTATTCTCCGCAGCCTGGTTCGTGTGGTGGTCACCCTGCCCCAAGCAACATACGGAGCAAACTGCGCACAAAAGAGACAATACATAAAACTTCATCTTGCATTACTTAAAGAGGCCATTCTATGAGTCCACGCAACAGCACCATTTTGCGAAACTCAATTTTATTCATCGTCCTGTGCAGCATCTTTGCGCTGGCCCCATCTTTTGCATCTAGCCACGACCCAAGCGTCACCCACATCACCTTCCAGGATTCCGCCAAGAACAAGGAGGTAAATATCCGGGCGCAAGTGGTAGACTCCCTCTCCATCACCAATTTGAAGAATGCCCCCACCCACTACGACAACAACATGTCCGTCCGTCTTTTCCTGGATGGCCATTTTAGCGAAGCCTTGACGTTCGCCGCCAAGGTCATGGTCATCAACGACTACACGAATCGCTTTATACCGGACCATTTTTTCAATCCCGACGAAGGTCTGCCCTATGTAAAGCAGAGCGAAACACGCCGCACCTGGGACATGTTCTCTGCCAAGGTTTCTTACGAGACCAAGGCATTCAAACTTTTGACCGGCTACGATTACCTTCAGTGGGGGCCAGCCCGACGAAACAACGTGATTCTCCGCGGCGAAAAAAACAATTACCGCCCATGGAACGACTCCACCGCAAGGCTTACATCTCCTGCTCCCATGCCCTATTTTGGCTACCAACTTTCTGTTGGGCCCGTAGTTTATACACAATACGCCATGATGCCTACGGAACGTAAAAACTATAGCAAGTACCTTCACGCCCATCGTCTGGACCTGAACTTGCCCAAGAACATTACCCTGGGGCTTAGCGAAACCGCATTGTACGGCAGCACCACCGAAAACATATCCCAGGAACCCAATCCTAATTTTGATGCAGACAGTTGTGATCGAGATTTCCAGTGGGCCTATGTCATTCCATTCCTCATGTACAATTTTGAAGAACATATCCTTGGGGATCAGGACAACATTTCCATGTCCTTTGACATTAGCATCAAGACCATACCTCATTGGGAAATATACGGAGAACTCATGTGGGACGATATGAAAACCCCCACCAGTATGTTCGATGATTCTTGGTGGGGCAACAAATGGGCAGCCTCTATCGGTGTCGCCCGTGACAGCATTCGACTGGGAGACGCCTACTTCAATTGGTACACGGAATATACCCGTGTGGAGCCCTGGGTTTACACCCACCACAAAGGTGGCGGATACACCTACTCCCATTACAGACAAAGTCTTGCTACAGAATTGGGCCCCAACAGCCAGGAACTTTACACGGAACTGGCGACTGCCTACAGACACCGCAGCGGTCTATTGAAAGACGCCATCGCAAAGGGATCCCTTTTTGCAAGTGCTGTTGCCAAAGACACCACTGCAGGCGGTAACCTTACCGACATCCATGATTATGACAAACACGGCACCAACAAGGTCTTTTTAAACGAGTTCACCACAAAACGTTATGTGGAACTAGGTGCAGGCATTGAACTCATGCCTTGGAACTGGATCAGTTTCAGCGCAAGGTATTCCCGGTTTTTCGGGGATTACCAAGGCTACTTCGCCACCATGACAGGCTCTTTCCAGTGGTAGCCTTCGCTATTTATCTATAAACAAAGCCTTTATTTCGGAGTCGCTTTTAACGGTCAGAGCCTTCGCTTTCCATTGGGGGTTCAGCATTTTCTTGGCCATGTCGGCGATAACCATCGTATGAGCCGTGGCGGACTCCGCCGGCGAAAGCAGCACGCACATGAACTGGGCTTTTTCTCCACCGCGAATTTCAATGCCGGTAAAGCCCTCGGGGCAAACCACAAAGGCCATCAGGGGTTCCGAAAGACCCGGCACACGGGTATGTGGCAGCAACAACCCCTCCCCCATGTAAATCCCCTGCTTGACACGCTCCGCCAAATTTTTCCATGTTTCGTTGGCGTCAAAAGTACAAGGGCCATGCACCAGGGCGTCGTAGGCGAAACCCAAACCGCGTCCAAAACTTTCGCTTTGGACGTAAAACTTCGTATAAACTAAAGCCATATAAAACTTTCGCCGTGAATGTAGTTATGCAAGAGCCTTTTCCATGAATTCAAAGACTTCGGGACTTGTCACCTTGGCAACCTTTTTGAATTCCGCAAACAAAACCCTAAGTTGGGCCTTGCCCGGCTCGATATACTGTTGGAACTTTTGAATGCCCTTGACCTTGGAGAGGAAACAATAAGCGCCTAGGGCCTGCATCACGCGCTGGAGACTTGCGTAAATAAAAGCATCCCACGCGTCTTCCTTGGCGTAAATTTTTGTGCCGCGGAACGAGGAACGCCAGTATTCAAAGAAATCCTTGATTTCGTCAATGGACAGGCAAACGTAAGGGTCCCACAGCAAGGAGGCCAGGTCGTAGAACATGGAGCCGCGTCGGGCACCCTGGTAATCCACAAATGCAACTTCGGCATTGGGTTTTACCATGATGTTCTGGCTTTGGAAATCACGGTGCATCAACACCTTGGGCTGGGCATCCACACTGAGAGCAATCATGGAATAGAAATTGCGCACCGAATCAGGAATTTCAGTAACGCCCTTGTAACCCTTCAAGTAATTTTCTGTAAAGTAATCGGTCTCCCACTTGAGGGCGGAAAAATCAAAACGGCGCAACCATAAGTCCGAATGGGAACTGAACAACGAACGAGATACCAGCTGCCAGTTGATCAGGGAATCGATAACTTCGGGATAGAGAATACGGACGTTGCCCGATTTTTTCTGCTGGCCGGGAGGCAGGATATTGTCCAAAAGATTCTCCGTGCCCAAGTCTTCTTGCAACACGGAACACGAGGCTTCGTCTACAAAATAGACGCGAGGAACAGGCAGTGCATATTCAGCAAAAGTCTTGGAATAATCCACAAATCGCTTAAATTCGTCGTCTACAGAAGCAGAAACCTGGAGAACACAGGAGCGTTTGCCGCTTGCAATGCGGTAATACTTGCGGCCCGAACCGGCACCGGCAATGGTTGAAACTCCATAATCTGCGGCGTAGCCGTGAGAAAGTAAAAAATCTTTGACAGCATTTGAAATCATTTCGGTATTCATATTGCAGAATATACTTAAAGAACAAGCTAAAGGTCAGGATTTTTCAAAAAATTATCCAAACTTTATACGAGGGTCCACCAAAGTGTAAAGGATGTCACTCAAGAGGCGGCCAACCATGGCCATGAGGCT
>JABUUR010000265.1 GCA_021443065.1 Fibrobacter sp. | reverse complement strand
GTGGTTTTCTTCCAGAAGGTCTCTGGCACGCTTGTCAAGCCCCTTGATCAAGTTGTTGACGGCATTGTCGATTTTCTCAGCCATCATCTCGGACATTTCCTTTGGCTTGCTGATTTCGCGACCAAGGAAAACTTCGCCGTCGGTGCGGCTGTAGCATACAGGCCCGATTTCGTCGTCAAAGCCCCATTCCGTAATCATCTTTCGAGCCAGTTCCGTAGCCCGCTGGATATCGTTGGACGCACCCGTACTCTGATGGTTAAAGAAAATCAGTTCGGCAAGGCGGCCAGACATCATGATCATGATGCGTTCTTCTGCATATTCACGACTGTAGGAAACCTGGTCACGTTCCGGCAGGCTCATGGTAACGCCCAGGGCGCGTCCACGGGGAATAATGGTAATCTTGTGCAGAGGATCGGAATGCTTGCACAGCAAGGTCATGAGGGCATGCCCCGCCTCGTGGTATGCGGTATGACGTTTTTCCTCGTCGGTCATAAGGAGCGTGCGTCGTTCCGCACCCATGGAAAGCTTGTCCCGGGCTTCTTCGAAGTCCAGCATGGTCACTTTCTTGTTGTTGAAACGTGCGGCCATCAGGGCGGCTTCGTTCACCAGGTTCTCCAGGTCTGCACCGGCAAGTCCGGGCGTACCCTTTGCCACGGCCTTGACATCTACGTCGTCAGCCAGGGGGACTTTGCGCTTTCTCAGGTGAACCCGCAGGATTTCTTCACGGCCTTTCAAGTCGGGCAGTCCCACCACAATTTGACGGTCGAAACGTCCCGGGCGCAACAAAGCCTTGTCCAGCACGTCAGGTCGGTTGGTGGCCGCAATCAGGATTACTCCTTCGTTGGCGGTAAATCCGTCCATTTCGACAAGCAGTTGGTTCAACGTCTGTTCACGTTCGTCGTGACCGCCACCGAGGCCCGCACCGCGCTGGCGGCCTACGGCGTCGATTTCGTCGATGAACAAAATGCAGGGAGCGTTCTTCTTTCCGTTTTCGAAAAGGTCACGGACACGACTTGCGCCGACTCCTACGAACATCTCTACGAAGTCGGAACCGCTCATGCTAAAGAAGGGAACACCGGCTTCGCCTGCCACAGCGCGTGCGAGCAAAGTCTTTCCGGTACCCGGAGGACCAACCAGCAGCGCTCCCTTGGGAATACGCCCTCCAAGGGCATCGTATTTCTTGGGGTCCTTCAAGAATTCAACCAGTTCCTGCAAGTCCTGCTTGGCTTCGTCACAGCCGGCCACATCCTTGAACAAAGTCTTTTTCTTTTGATCCAGTTGCTTGGCCTGGCTCTTGCCAAAGGCGAAAGGCCCCTTGCTTCCACCGCCCATCTGACGGTTCATCATAAAGTAGAAGAACACGATAAGGAGAATCGCGGGGAGGAAAGCGATCAAGGAATCGATCCAAGTGGTAGACTCGTGAATTACCTTGACTTTTACACCTTTGTTCTTTTCCCAGGAGGTAATCTGGTCGTTGTCGATAGCCAACATGTGGCTAGTAAAACTCTTTTTGCCGGGTTTGCTTGCGTCGTCGGAGCGGGTAAAACGGGCGAACATGCCCTGGTTCTTTTTTGCTTCGGCCAATTCTTCCGGATTCATTTCGCGTGAACCTTCGATGATGATTCCATCGGGGGTCTTGTGAAGAGAAAGTTCTGTGATCACCTTGGTGGAATCTTCCATCATTTCCAGGAATTCTGTACGGGTGATGTTGGATTCCCCGTCTTTGGAGGCCAGCGGGAACATGACGAACAACAATAGAATCATCACGAGGAGGATGATAAAATTCTTACTGCGCAATGGAGGGGTCGGTTTGCCCTTAAGTTGACTCATATCGTCCTTTTTTTTGTTCAAAAACTTAATACGACAACAAGATACAAATTCTTATACGGATGTTGTGGGATTTTTATCGCAAATCCAGATAATATGGCGTTTTTTAAGGATAAAACGGCTGCGATAAGAAAGATTTCTGATGTCATTTAGCAAGGCTTTGCCCTTGAAAGTTTTAAGGGGGAATCTAAAGCCTTGCTTGTCTAGCCACAGCCTGAAGATTTCGTCCATTCCCCCTGTGAGGGAAACCCTGTTTTTTCGGGTGTCCAGAGCGAGAACCTTGGGGCAATTTGCAATTTCATCCGGGCGGTCCATTTGTAAATTTCCAAAGGATTTTTCCTTCGAAATTACCAGCGGTAAAAACATCTTGTCTGCTTCGGCTAGAATCTTTTCGTAGGCGGAGTTTGCCTTGGCGGCAATGCTACTGAATTGCAGAACAGCACCTGGAACTGATTTTTCAAGTTGGGGGAGGTACCTGTGGCGAATTTCGTTGCGGTGGAATTTTACATTGAAATTTGTTTCGTCGTCACGCCAGGTAAGGTTGTTTTCTTTTGCATATTGCAAAAGTTCCTTGCGAGTGACGTTGAGAAAAGGACGATAAATTGTGGGGGAGTCCTCCCGACTTGCGATTGCCTTACGAACAGGCCTGATGCCGGAAAGCCCAGCCAGGGTTACTCCGCGACGCAAGCGCATATAGAGGGTTTCTGCCTGATCCCCGGCATGGTGCGCCGTTACAATGGCGATACCGTTTGTCCCGGGCGTGTTTTTTGTCATCCCGGGCGTGTTCGCTGTCATCCCGGGCGCTGTTGCTGTCATCCCGGGCTCCGACCCGGGATCTCCTTGACTTTCATTGCAGGCTCCGACCGCTCTGTCATCCCGGCCTGTGCGCCGGGATCCCCCTTGCAATTCAAAGACAATTTGGACTAAAGCCTCATAACGCGCCCTGCGGGCGTTATCTTCTAACGATCCGTCCAGATTTTTCAGAGAAAATCCATCCAGATTTTTTCTAAAGAAAGGAACTTTGTTTTCTGTTGCAAAATTTTGGACAAGTTCTGCATCAAGGTCAGCCCCCCTTTCTCGCAAACCGTGATGAACGTGTGCTATGCCCAACCATTCAATGCCCAAACGTTCTTTATTTTGAATAAAATAATGAGCCAGACACATGGAGTCCAACCCACCAGAAACTGCCAACAACAAGCGTTTGAATCCGTGCTGTTGAATATCAAAGGGCATTACTTGTCGCAGACCTTGAAAAAGCAACTGCGCGCACCCGTGTGGCAGGCAACCTGAGGCCCCTGCATACGAACCTTGAAAAGAAGGGCGTCGCTGTCGCAGTCGGTGGCCCATTCCACAACGGTCATTACGTTACCGCTGGTGTCGCCCTTGTGCCAGTACTCCTTGCGGCTGCGGCTCCAGAACACCATTTCTCCGCATTCCTGGGTGCGGCGAAGAGCTTCTTCGTTCATCCAGGCCATCATAAGGACATCGCCTTTGTCGGCATCTTGAACGATGGCGGGGGCAAGTTTTACTCCGTCCACTTCTACATCGAACTTTACTTCTTTCAAAACATCTTCAAATTTCATAAAAAACCTTTTTATGCAATTAAACCCTGCTTACTCCCGCAAATCTCGCCTTCCAATGCACCTGTGCTCCATTTAAGCGCGTGGTCTATCGCCTCGGCAATATTTAGTATTCGGTTATCAGTATTCTGTTATCAGTATTCGGCTCTCGGTATTAACCAACCACCAACCACCATCTACTGACAACTGATAACCGATAACTGACTACTAACTACTCCCACGGCACCGTCGCGTTGCTCCAGTGCGTGGTCTATCGCCTCGGCAATATTTGGTATTCGGTTATCAGTATTCGGTTTTCGGTATTAACCAACCACCAGCCACCAACCACTGACAACCGATAACTGACTACCGATAACTACTCATTCCCACT
>JABUUR010000374.1 GCA_021443065.1 Fibrobacter sp. | reverse complement strand
CAGCCCTCAAGAACGCCCCGGGCGTGTTCCTGAAGGACGACCCCCAGAACTACGTCTACCCCATGCCGCTTGAAAGCGCTGGCCACGACGATGTTTACGTAGGCCGTATCCGCAAGGACCTGGCAGACGATTGCGGCAACACACTGTGGCTCACCGGCGACCAGATTCGCAAGGGCGCAGCCCTCAACGCAGTCCAGATTGCAGAATTGCTCTAATTCTCGGCATTCTTGAAGAGTATAAATTAAAATCCTGGGTATTCGCCCAGGATTTTTCGTTATTTGAGCCGAAATAAATTTATTACTTACGAGCCAACGAAACTCCAAGGCCAATCACTACGCCAGACGAGCCATCCCCAGATTCGCCAAGCGTAAAGTAACCGTCTATACCAGCAGAAACATTCACGCCAATGTTCCAGCGCTCACTGACCGGCCATAATTTTCCGGCCTCGACCTTAAGGTAAATTCCCGATGCTTCGCCAATAGCACCGCTAATTTCATCAAAGGAAAAATTATCCACAAATCCAAAATTTGCCCCTGCATAAAAATCATGCAACGCACTCCGGGGGTCCCTGAAAGGGAACACCGAAGCACCCAAGGCCCCACCAATCCTGTGAACCAAAGGCGACGATTCGAATATGCCATATTCCACGTTGCCGTGTATCGCCCAAAGGCCCTTAGCCAAAAATCCCATCTTGACATTCAGCGTTTGGCCGAAGATATCACGAGTTTCATGTTCGCCAGACACACTCATGTAGTTCAAGCCTAGATTAGCCTGCATCAAGAAACTGCTGCGGTACCCCTCCTTGGCAAGGCTCAGCCCCGAGGCCAGCAGCAACACGGCAAACAATCGCTTCAGCATATTTCCTCCTTTTTTTGATTCAATATAGTAGATATTGAAGAGTTATATGAACTTCGTTTTATCATTCGTTACCCCAATTGGTCCGGGTTCAGGCATTTCAATTCGTCAACGACAAACTGGCCGTCCTTACGGATAAGAACATCGTCGAACCAGATTTCGCCACCACCATATTCCGGACGCATAATGAGAACCAGGTCCCAGTGAATTGCAGAAACATTGCCGTTGGGGGCATCTTCGTAGCAGCGTCCCGGAGTAAAGTGAATGGAGCCCGCAATCTTTTCGTCAAAAAGAATATCGCACATGGGGGCGTTCACGTAGGGGTTGAACCCGATGGCAAATTCCCCCACATAACGAGCACCCTCATCCGTATTGAACAGTGCGTTCAGGGCCTCGTTGGAACCTGTTTCGCAGGAGGCCTTGACGATTGCCCCGTCCTTGAATTCCAGGCGGACGTTGCCAAACTGCTTGCCGTCGTAAAGAGAGGGAGTATTGTACTGGATTACGCCATTGACGCTATTGCGGACTGGCGCGGTGTACACTTCACCGTCGGGAATGTTCATGTTGCCACAGCAGGGCACGGCAGGAATGCCCTTGATGCTGAACGAAAGATCAGTACCCTTTGAAACCAGGCGCACCTTGTCCGTACGGTTCATCAGGTCCACAAGGTTCTGGGCGGCGGCAGCCATACGGGGGTAATCCGCAAGGCAAGCCTCGAAATAAAAATCCTCGAAGGATTCGGTGCTCATCATGGCGGCCTGGGCCATGGAGGCGTTGGGCCAGCGCAGAACGCACCAACGGGTCTTATTCACGCGATAGTCCAGAACAGCCTGGTTCGCCAAGCGGTACTTTTTCATTTGTTCACCGGGAACATCGCAATTTTCCATGGCATTTTCTGCGGCGCGAACGGCAATGTAGCACTGCATCTTCTGCATTTCTTCCATGGCCAGGTCGGCAGAAAGTTTCATCTGTTCGTCGGTTGCAGACAAAATCATCTGGCGACGGACGCGACCATTGTAGTTATGCACAAAGGCGTTTCCGCCGGCCTTTTGCACCGCCTTGATTAGTTCCGTAGACAATTCGTCGGGAGTATCGGTAATCTCGATGAGAATGTTTTCGCCTTCCTTAAGGGCGATGGCATTGTTGATCAGGTTTTCGGCAAGCTTGGTTATGCGAGAATCTTTCATGTTCCTTACACCTTTTAATTTTTTACGTGGTAAATATAAAAAACCGAAAGCCCGCAGGCACGGGCAATCGGCAAAAAGTTTTTCATTCCATAAACCAATTCAAGTCAATCATTCAGAGAACGTAAAGGGAATGGTCACTGTGGTGTTACCGGATTTCACCTTGCCAAAGGTCCAGCCGCTCACCGCTTTCTTGACTTCGTTGTCAAAATCGCCGTATCCCGTAGAGGACGAGACAATGGTATTGCTGATAACCTCACCGCCTGGAGAAATGGTAAACTTCAAGGTCACCTTTCCCGAGAATCCCGGGTTCTTTTTAAGGTACTTATTGTAGATGTGACGCAGACCGGGAGTGCGTTGCCGAATCACCTTCATGATATCCGATGCAGAGCGGGCAGAGTTGGCCGAACTCATGTCGATTTCATTGGGCTTAGGCAAGGAAAGGTTTCCCTTCATGGACTTGGTTCCGATGCTTCCGTAAGAACCACCCATCAAGTTGGTCAACCCATCGCGAATACCGCCGCTGCCGCCAGAAGCGATCCCCTCGTTAAAGCCGCCGTCGATTTTCCCTTTACGGACACCTGCAATCTGAGTCCTGCCGTTTACCTGAAGGCCGTTGGTATTCTTGATGACCTTGTCTATATCCTTGGCAAACTTTTGATTGTTCATGAGTTCGTAAACAGAAGCGCCGGCATTTTTTGTGAGGGCTGTCAGTTCTTTCAAAACGCCACGCTGTTCGGGAGCCTTGGGATCGCCCTTACCGACACGTTTCCCCCCGCCACCAGTGCGTTTGCGTTTGATTTCCTCTTTCTTTTTTTCCTCCTTTGGAGGTTTCTTTGTTTCCTCCTTTTTTTCGATGATGTTCATGGTTGCCTTAAGTTCAGGCGTATCCGCCCTTTCAAAGATATCTTCATCAATGATTACTTCGTATGCAGCGGCCCAAAAGCAAAGGGCCAGGGCGACAAGAAGAGAGATACTAGCAATGGCACCCATCTTCTTATCGGAATCCGGAAGGAGCGATGCTACCAGCGGTTCCAATTTTTCTTTCATTTCTTTCTTTGTGACTTTTGTGTTTTTCATGATTTTATCCAACCTTTCCTCTTTCGAAGAAAAATGAGTTTGTTTGTAATTGAGTAACATTCAAGCAACAGCCCTTAGAGAAAAGAGCTTAACCCAAGGGCCGAATCCCAGGTGCAACAATTAGAGATAGGCAATGGAGTACATGCCTTTGGTCTAATTTATCGATGTCAGTTAGAAGGACAAACAAGTTGAATCGAGAGGGCTGTGTTTCAGGAGACCGTTCAACTTTTGTGCAGGGGATTTTCATTGA
Source organism: Fibrobacter sp. (assembly GCA_021443065.1). Lineage (GTDB taxonomy): Bacteria > Fibrobacterota > Fibrobacteria > Fibrobacterales > Fibrobacteraceae > Fibrobacter. Next base: position 458 of record JABUUR010000374.1, on the reverse strand, counting down.
AGATTTTGTTCTGCGACCGTTCCTTACTTCGGTGCTACAGCAAATCTTTCCCATGCACACTTTGAAAGTACAATGAAAAAATGGGATAAATCATCCCGACTCAGTAAACAAATCTTTAATCGGCTTTTTGTAAACTCGCCACGAACGGCGGAAACCCTTATATTTGTTGGGGTAGCATTCTTTTTTAACATACAAGTTAACTGTCAGAACTTTACAAAACTTATGGCAATTTATTCTATTCCAAATTAGAACTTGAAGCAGATCCCGGCTCCACGGGGCAAGCCCGGGGCAGGCTTAGGCCAGGATGACAATGCAAGGGTGATCCCGGGTCAAGCCCGGGATGACAATGCAAGGGAGATCCCGGGGCAAGCCCGGGATGACAGCGAAATGAGCCGGGATGACAATGCAAGGGAGATCCCGGGTCAAGCCCGGGATGACAGCGAAATGGCCCGGGATGA
>JABUUR010000095.1 GCA_021443065.1 Fibrobacter sp. | reverse complement strand
ACCATATTGCCCTTGGGCTCTTTGGCCTTTATCCTTTTCTGTAACCACCGTTACGGCTGGGGCCAGGAAAAGTTCATGGAAGAAATCAATACAGGCAAGGGTTTCAAGTTCCCCATGAACAAGGCAATCCGCTTTTATGTCAAGTGGGTGCTGCCTGTCATCGTGATTGTTATTTTTATTCAAGGCTACATCCAAAAATTCGCCCCGGAAATCTACAACAAGATTTTCGGTTAACCCAGAGGAAAAAATGGAACAAAGAGAAAACTTCGCGTCTCGCTTGGGATTCATCCTGATTGCTGCCGGTTGCGCCATCGGCATCGGAAACGTCTGGCGCTTTCCCTATATCACGGGGCTGTACGGCGGAGCCGCCTTCGTCTTGATCTACCTGTTCTTCCTGGTGGTGCTGGGGCTCCCTGCGCTGATGGCGGAATTTGCGGTGGGCCGCGCAAGCAAGTTCGGCATTGCGCGCTCCTTTGAACAGCTGGAACCTGCGGGTACCAAGTTGCACGTTGCCAAGTGGCCCATGCTTGCCGGCAACTACTTGCTCATGATGTTCTACACCACGGTCAGCGGCTGGATGATGTACTATTTCTACCGGACGGCCTTCGTCGGGGATTTGCAGGGCAAGACTCCCGCAGAAGTGGGGGCGGCCTTTAATGCGACCTTGGGCGATGCGGGTGTCCAGTGCGGCTGGATGATTATTGCAACCCTTATCGGGCTGGGGATTGTTTCCCTGGGCCTCCAGAAGGGTGTGGAACGCATTACCAAGTGGATGATGTCCTTGCTGTTTGTCATCATGATTGTGCTTGCGGTTCGTGCGGTAACGCTGCCTGGCGCAAGCGAAGGCCTCAAGTTCTACCTGTTGCCTGATTTCGGTCGCCTTATGGAAAAGGGAATTATGGAGGTGGTGTTTGCCGCCATGGGCCAGGCCTTCTTTACCTTGAGCCTGGGTATCGGCGCCATGACCATTTTCGGAAGTTACATCGGCAAAAAGCATTCCCTGGTGAAGGAGGCTATCAATATCTGCACCTTGGATACCATCGTGGCTTTACTTGCGGGCCTCATCATCATTCCCAGCTGCTTTGCCTTTGGGGTTGAACCGGGTGCAGGTCCGGGCCTTGTCTTTGTGACGCTGCCCAACGTCTTTGATCAGATGCCCGCAGGACGCCTCTGTGGTGCCGCCTTCTTCCTGTTCCTGAGCTTTGCCGCCTTGAGCACTTTGGTTGCCGTGTTCGAGAATATCTGCTCCTTCTGGATTGACTGGAAGGGCTTTAAGCGCAAGAAGGTGGTGGTGGCAAACATCTTTGCCATTGTGCTTCTTTCCTTGCCTTGCGCCCTGGGGTATAACGTATTGTCTGGCATTGAACCTTTTGGAGCGGGGAGCGCCATTCTGGACCTGGAAGACTTCCTGGTTTCCAACACCATCTTGCCCCTGGGTTCCTTGTTCTTTGTGCTGTTCTGCAACCACCGCTTTGGCTGGGGCCAGGACAAGTTCTACGAAGAAATCAATGCGGGCAAGGGCATCAAGCTTTCTACGGCAAAGGCTATCCGTTTCTACGTGAAGTGGATTTTGCCGGCCATTGTGCTTGTTATCTTTGTGCAGGGCTACCTGCAAAAATTCGCCCCGGATTTATACGCGAGGATTTTCGGCTAGGACATTTTTTGACATATTAAAAAGAAGGCTCCCGCAATTCTGCGCGGGCCTTTTTCTTTTTTTTACTTTTTTACGAAAATGTCAAAAATTGTCAGTATTTTGAATCTATATTTGTTCATGTAACAATGAGAGCCGTAGCAATCGGCAAAAGGATAGGTTAAAATATGCGTCAAATCAAAAACATCACTTCTCGGGCAGTTTCTTCTCTCTCCATCGCCCGCAACGACGTTCTCTTTACCGGGCTTATGGTGATGACCCCTGTGGTTTTTGCCGCAATGATTTTGGCTAGTGACAGCATACTTGCCGCAGCGTCGGTGGCTGTAGCCTATGCCTGCGTCATTCTTGGTGAACGTCTGGACTAATGTGTGGCCTGGTGCGGGATTCCGGCGCGTAGATCCCGGGTCAAGCCCGGGATGACATTGTCTGGTAGCCCGGGATGACAGTGGGTTTGTCATCCTGGAGGCACGTAGTGCCGATAGTATCCATAAATACCGCCCTGGACCCTATCGCCCTTGCGGGGCTCCAGGGTGACAGGAGAGAGATCCCGGGGCAATGTAGAGTAGATCCCGGGTCAAGCCCGGGATGACATTGTCTGGTAGCCCGGGATGACAATGTCGGTGGTGCGGGATTCCGACGCATAGATCCCGGGTCAAGCCCGGGATGACAATGTCTGGTAGCCCGGGATGACAATGTTGGTTGTGCGGGATGACAATGTTTCTATTTCTCGATGACTTCTACGGTCAGTTTGTTGAAGGCTAGTTTTCCGCCTTCGCGAATTTCAAGGGCGGCGCGGAATTTCGTGTCGTTCTTTTTAAACACTTCAAGGACGGGTGTGTACTTGTTCTTGAGAAGCCCTTCGATTTCGTCGTCGGTGAATTTCCGCTGGTAAAAAACTTGAGGTATGCCGTAATGGCAAAGGGTGTTGCGACAAACGTAGGCGGAAAGATTGTGACCATCGTTGTCGCTGCCTTTGCAAAAGCGCAACTGGTCGCCGCAGGCGGGGCATGGGAAATCCCTGTGCAAAAATTCAAATTGGGTGCGTCCGTTTTCGCTCCACTTGAGGCTTGCTGCAAAGGTGTTTCCGCTTTTGCTTTTAAAGTCGTCGATAACCGGGGTTTTTCCGCTAGTAAAAAGAGCGTCTATTTCACTTGCCGTCAGGGTGTGGCCTGCGATGGTCTTGAATAAGGTGAAACCGCAGGATGCACCGACAGTGGCGTCTGGGGCGATCGGGGTTGCCTGGTCTTGGCTTGGAATGGCCGCCACGCCGGTACAGAACAGCGTGTTCTTGTTTTCTTCCAGCGGGCAACTGCAGAGAGGGCACTTGTAATCGGTTCTTGTACCGTGGAATTTTCCGTCGCTTTCGAACTTGAATTCTATGGAATAGTCATCTTTAAGTTGCAGTCTTGCGCTGAAATTCTTGCCGCTTTTTTTGCTGACGAAACCGTCAAGGACGGGCGTTTCGCCGGTAGACAGCAGATTTTGCATTTCGGCGTGGCTCAGGGTGCGGCCTGCAATGGTGTGGCCAATCTTCAGCCCGCATTCCGCATTCTTGCAGACATAACCCCAGGGGGCGATTTCCATAGGCTGCTTGCACTTGGGGCAGGGGATGGCTTCGCTGACGGTTTCACGCTCGAATTGGCTACCGTATTTTTCGTGTAGGTGGGTGAACAGGTCCCGCACGTAGTCCATGATGCCGTCGCGGAACTCCTTGGGCTCAAGACTGCCTTTTTCCACCTGGGAAAGCCTGTATTCCCATTCGCCGGTCATTTCTGGGGACTTGATTTTCTCGTCCATGAGGGCGATGACTTCGCGGCCCCTAGGGGTGCTTACCAGATTGTTTTTTCTGGCTTCGATAAAGCCCCGCTTTTTCAGAGTCTCGATGATGCCTGCCTGGGTGGCGGGGGTTCCCAGGCCCCTATCCTTCATGGCTTCGGCCAGTTCCTCGTTGTCAATCTGCTTGCCTGCCGTTTTCATGGCGGCTAAAAGGGTTGCCTCGGTGTAGTACTTGGGCTTGCTTTTTTTCTTTTTCTGCAATTCCAGGGAATCGAAGGGAGCCTTGTCCCCGATGTTCCATTCAGGAAATTTTTCCACCATGTTGGTGATGTCGTCGGAGTTTCCGCCTTCGCCGGAATTTGCACTGGAGTCGTTCTCCGCAGAGCCTGTCACTCCGGCCTCCAAGCCGGAATCTCCCTTTTTCG
>JABUUR010000174.1 GCA_021443065.1 Fibrobacter sp. | reverse complement strand
GAAGTTAAGAAACCAGCAAAGCCTGAAGAACCGGACCTGTTGCCGGCCATGGGCTTGTTTACGATTCTGATTCCTATGCTTTTGTCCATGACGGCCTTCTCCAAGCTCGCTATCGTCGAAGTCAACCTGCCCGAACGCAGCATGATGACGATGGATAACGACACTCCCCCGGAACCAGACCAGCAGGCTCTGAACCTGTCCTTGGCAATTACCGGCGACTACCTTGTAATCGGTGCTCGCGGTGGTTTCCAGCCCAATGTCTACTTCAAGGAAATGTGGACATTCCGCTGCAAGTCCGATGCCAAGCTGGTGACTTACTCTCCGGAAGACGTGAAGGCGACTGTGGACGGCGGTCATGGCCCCAAGTGCCAGGACGGCAAGGAAATGGATCCCGAAAAGTATCTCTATGAGATCGAAACTATTGAACTTTGGGCAATCAACAAGGAATCTGAAGAAGATCCCGGTCGTGTGATTTGGGCCGTTTATACAAACGGTGGTAGTGCCGAAGAAGCTATTGCAGACTCTGCTTACGTAGACGGCAATAACAACTTCCTCATGATGCCTGGTGAAGGCGCCATGGGCCTCACTCCTCCTCCCGCACTCAAGAAGCCTAGCGCAGGTGCCGACTTGGCAACCCTCACCCCGAACTCCGCTCGCAAGCTGAAACCGGACGTGGCCGCCAAGAACCTCATTCACCCGCTCTCCGCTTACGACCTGATTGCTAAGGACCTGATTCAGATCCATACACAGTTCATTGACCTTGATGACGTTGACAACATTATCATCGTGGCTAACGACGATACTCAGTTCGACAAGATCATTCAACTTATGGACCGTGCAAAAGAAGCCGGTTTCAGCAAGATTAACCTTGCAAAGCTGGGAGGTTAAGCATGGCTAGAAAATCTCGTAAGTATGGTGAAGACGTACCTTTCTCCCTGACGTCCATGATGGACATGATGACCATCATTCTGGTGTTCATGATCAAGAACTTGGACGCAGAAGGTCAGCTTTTGACTCAGGCAGAAAACTTGATCCTTCCGGTATCGACCTCCAAGATCCAGCCGAAGGAAGTGTCTTTGACCGTTATTGTTGATAACGCTTATGTCATCGTCGACAATGCAAAGATTGTTCCCACCGAAGACGTCTTGAAGCAAGAAGACCTTCTTGTGACAAAGATTGACTCTGTACTTAAGGAACGACGCGCCGTTGAACAGGAACATGCCCTCAAGGCTGGTCTCCCGGCAGACGAAGCGGGTCATATCATTGTCCAAATCGACAAGAACATCCCGTACGATGCAATGTACAAGGTCATGGCTACCTGTGGCTTTGCCGGTTACACCAATATCGCATTCGCCGTGATGGAAAAGAACGGAGGCGAAGAATAATATGGCTAAGACTAAAAAACAAGCTCCTGCAGTTGATCCGTTAGTAGCCTCTCTTATGCCGGAATCCGACAAGAAGATGGGTGCCATTGCAGGTATTTCTGTCGTCGTCGCTTTGGCTATCTGCCTTTGGGCTTCCATGTACGAACAGGTTGTGGACGAAGTCGTGTTCGATGACTCCGCTGCCGCTGATCTGACTACTTCTATGACCATCGAAGAAAAGAAGGAAGAGAAGAAGGAAGAGAAGAAGAAGGAAGAACCCAAGAAGCCTCGTAAGAAGGCTGGTGGCGGTGGCAAGCCCCGTGGTAAGGGCCAGCCCAACGCTCCCCAGACTCGCGGTGTGCTTAAGTTGTTGACCGCCCAGACCAAGAACGCCAGTGCCGGTGCATACGACCTGATGAAGAACCAGAAGTTCTCCAAGGACATTGACAAGGTGCTGAAGGACGTGGCTGGCCTCCAGACTACGGGTAAGACCGTGCTCGGTGGTCGTCGCGGCAAGGCCGACGGTGGCTTTAATGAAGGTTACGCTGAAGGCGGTTCCGGTGGTATCGGTGACGGCTTGGCTGGCCTCCTTGGCGGTGGTGGCGGTGGTATCGCTACCAAGGCTAAGGGTTCCATCAAGACCCCGTCTGAACGTGATATTGACATGGGCGCTGGTGGCGGTTCCCGTTCTGCTGCAGACATCATGAAGGTTGTCCGTCAGCGTACCCCGGGCTTGCGTCACATTTATAACAAGTTCCTGAAGAAGAAACCGGGATTCCAGGGTAAGGTTACCTTGAAGTTCACGATCGCTCCGGGTGGCGAAGTTATCAGCATCTCCATTGCTTCTTCCACCACAGGTTACGGTGAATTCGATGGCGAAATCAAGTCCGCCGTTAGCCGTTGGAAGTTCAGCAAGGTCAAGTCCGGTAACACTACTGTGACCATTCCGTTCACCTTCTCTGAATAATCCTCAGACGAAATTGAAAAAGGCCCAGACCGAAAGGTCTGGCCTTTTTTGTTTTTAGGACATTTTATTTAAAATAATGTTGCGAAATCTTTTTTTTATAACTAACTTTAAGGTATAATTTTTTTTAGGAGTTATAAATGAATTTAAGAACAGCTGCTGTAGTCGGCGCCGCCGTTGGCGCCTTTGGCGTTGGTTCCGCATTCGCAACATTTGCACGTGTCGAATCTATGGGCAAGAACACTACCTACATCATGGACGATGTAAGCATTTTCGACAACCCTGCAAATGCAAGCCTGTATTCCAACTACCTGATTGGTGGTTTCGGAGCCTTTACCGACATGAATGTCGAGGCCGGCAAGAACTACGACCCGAAGCACCCCACTTTCGGTGGCATTTTCTCGGTGTCCTTCGGCGGCGAAAACAACCCGGACCCCAAGTTCACCATCGGTGGCTTGCTGGGCCGCACTTCCGAGCTTGCAAAGTATCTGCCTTCACTGGTGCAGGTTGATGACGACAGCTATGCCGCGGTTCCCGAAACTGTGACCAACTTTGACGGTTTCCTCGGTGGCACCTTCTCCAGCGGTGACGCATGGGGCTTGCACCTTTACATTGCCCACCAGGACGGTGGTGAACTTGATTCTGCAAGCAATGCCTACCAGGTCAACAGTGATGCGTTCGCCTCCATCGTTCAGTTGGACGGTGGCTTGAATTTCCAGGCCGGCAGTGGAACCTCCTACGAGGCATCCCTAGGCATTGCCCGTATCCAGTACGGACCGGAACACCACAGTTTCTTCGATGACGGCAATTTCTCTTTCCTGGCAAAGGCCCGCGCATTCTTTACCCTCGATGCAATCGACGGCGAACTGATTCCGGCTGCCTCTGCCAATTTCATTGCTGCTCCGGGTCTCGACGACAAGTCCGCCAATGTGGGTATCGGTGTCAACCTGGCCATGGACCGCGGTTTCTTCTGGATGGGTGTGGACTTTGTCTGGAACCAGTTGAAGTCTCATGACTATGTCTATGACAAGGCTGCCAAGGGCTGGGTCTACGACGCCCGCTACGACTATGAGGACGACGACGATATCGTCTGGGATGTTCGCCAGGATGTGGGTGGCAAAATCAGTTTCGGTATAGAACGTAACATCTGGTGGGATTGGTTCGTGATTCGCGTTGGCGGCCAGAAGTCCATTCTTTACACCAGTTGCGACGTGAAGAAGGGTAGCCATGGTGTCAATCCTTCCAGCGGCGAGTATCCGGACAACCGTTACGGCAAGTGCAAGGCCGACGGCAACTTTTTCTCTACCAATCCTCTTGCTGACGGTTCCAGCGAAGACCATGTGGGCTTTGGCTTTGGCATCAACATCGAGGAACGTTTAAAGATTGATGTTACCGTGGCAGAAGATTTGCTGTTCCGCAACCCGTTCCAGGGTGAAGGCCGTATTTTCTCCCGCCTTGACGCTACATATTCCTTCTAATGATGACGCAAGGGGGTGCAGCCCCCCTTGGATTCCCCGTGGAAAAAGTCTCGACTTGTGGTCGAGTCTTTTTCGT
>JABUUR010000144.1 GCA_021443065.1 Fibrobacter sp. | reverse complement strand
GGGTAGACCTCGTTGTCGATGCGGGCGTTTTCCGCCCAGTAGGTAAAGGCTTCGGCCTCCGAGGTCTGCTCGATGCGCGACGGGATCTTGATTTCGGCGTGCTTGCTGGAATCCTTGCTGTAGTTCTCCGTGAACTCGTCGATGTTTTCCGTGGTGTCCGAAAGCAGGGGAATCTTCGTGGTGGCGGCCTTGTTCCTGATGTTCAACTGGTTCAGCAGGTTCTGGATCAGGTCGTGGGTGGCCTTGCGTTCCCGGGGCTGGTCCTGTGAGATGATTTCCCAGAAGCTGCGGCCCACGTCGGTATCGGAGTCCGGGTAGAAGGGCGTCAGCAGTTTTCCGTTGTGGGAAATCTGGAAATGCCCCACCAGACCCTTCTGGCAATAGTTGAGCTGCGGGTTGTAGGCGCAGAAAGGCCCGCTGGTGTCGGGGAAAGCCACGAACTCCGAGACAAGTTCCGCGTCGCCGCCGATAACGGAAATGGACTTCAATATGCCGTAGTCCTTGTAGGGGCGGCTGTTCTCCCTGTTGATGTCGTTGGCGAAAATGTCGTTGAGAGTGGTGTAGGCGTTGGTGATGGTCTCTTCAAGCTGCTTGTCTTCGAGGGCGGTAGACTGCTCGTAACTGCGGATCATGAAGACGGTCATGGGGATCGCCAAGGCGAGAAAAATACAAGTAAACACCAGACGTTCCTTGATGACCGTCTGGTGCTTGATAAAGTATGTTTTTAAATCCTTGAGACTCACCTTGTGCATTCAGGGGCGGAACGCATCTGGTAGCCTTCGCCGCGGAAGGTGACCAGGAGCTTCGGGTGAGCGGGGTCGTCTTCGATTTTCTTGCGGAGCTTGGTAATGTGGATGTCCACGGTACGGGTGTCCACGGATTCTGCGTTTTCGTAACCCCAAACCTTGCGCAGAAGTTCCGCACGGGGGACGGCGTGGTCGCGATTGTTCCACAGGTATTCCAGGATCTCGATTTCCTTGCGGGTGAACGCCAGTTCTTCTTCGCCACGGTAGCCGGTGTATTCGCGGAAATTCACCTTCAGGTTGCCTGCGACCAGCTTGCCCTCGTTTTCCAGGGACTGGCGGCTGCGACGGAGCACCGCTTCAATACGGGCCAAAAGCATTGGCACGGAGAAAGGCTTGGGAATGTAGTCGTCGGCGCCGTACTTGAGGCCGTTGATGATGTCTTCGTCGGCGTTCTTGGCGGAAAGAATGATGATGGGTAGACTCTTGTCCTGTTCGCGGATCTTGTCGCAAACGGTAAAGCCGTCCATGCCCGGGAGCATGAGGTCTAAAAGCACAAGGCCGTACTGCCCGGTCAGGGCCTCGGCTAGGCCTTCTTCGCCGTTGGTGACGTTCTTGCCACGGTAGCCGTTAAGTTCGCAAAGGTCCACCAGCCCTTCGGCGATGGCGATTTCATCTTCGATGATGAGTATGTTTGTGCTGCAAGTGTTTTGAGTCATTTGTTTACCTGTTTATTAAACTCGCCTGAAAAAATGGTTAGAAAGAAAGTCCGATGCCCGCTTCTGCGGCAAGACGGTTCGTAGAGACCTGTTCGGGGAAATCGCCGCCAATGTAGTACTTTCCGTTGATGTAGGCTGCAACGGGAATGTAGGGGAACCTGATGCGTGCCCCCAGGAGCACGTGCCCGCCGATGCTGTAGTTGAGGGTCTGCTTTTTGGCCTGCTGCTTGATCTTGTCCTTGACAAGTTGGGCGTTCTTCTCGGCCGTAGCGTCGCCATCTTCGGTGGCCCCGATGTTGTCCAGAAGGACTTTCTGGAGGTCCTCGTCGTTCATGAGGTCTTCAATGAAATCATCGTCCATGACAAAGGTGTTCATGAAAACGGAAAGGCCGCCGCCCACGTAGGGGCGTACCACCGTAACGAGGTTGGTAAGGAAGGCGTAAGTCACGGAAAGGTCCCCGTTCATGGTGACGAACTTGGGCCGTGCCACTCCGAAGGGTGTACCGGACATGTCGATCTGCAGGTCCTTTTCGTTGACTGCTTTCTGGACCACGGTGGGGTCGCTGGGATTGGGATAGTTGACCGTGGTGAGTAGCCTTGCATCGTAGGAACCGTACTGGAGATTCACGGTAGCCTCGAAATCCACCACGGTAAGGCTGTCCACCCAGATCTTGAAACCGAGGCCATGAATGATGGGGGCTTCCATGCCATCGTGTTCATACTCTATTTTCATGTTGAGCAATTCGGTGTTCTTGTCCTTGATGGCCTGGGGGGTCACGTCGGAATACCCGCCCGAGGATTTCAACTTGGCGTCGAACGCAGGCGCGTAATGTACGCCGAAACCGAAATAGGCGAATGCCTGACCGACCGAAAACGCGGCAGCGAGTGCCAAAAGTTTAAATTTCATGATTGTACAACCCTGATGAATTTCCCATTTGAAAATAAATAAAAATCTCAAAAGGAGTACATGCAATTTCAAGCAAAATGGCAAAAATTAGCCTATTACGCCCCTTTTTTGCTGGTTTGTAAGCAAAAAAAGACCTTCGGCTTGCGCCGAAGGCTTTACTGTATAAACAGTGTGAGAGAAAAAATTATTTCTTCTTCTTGCCGGTTGCGTCCAAGGTAACTTCTACAGTTTCTTCGCCCTTGATGGTGACGAGGGCCTCTGCAGACTTGCGGTTGGAGCATTCGGCGCGGACCACGTGGTCGCCTGCGTCCAGGTTGTGCACGGTGAGGGGTGCGCCGTCGGTCTTGTCGGCCTGGTCGCCGTCGATGAAGATGATGCACTTGCCCGGGTTTGTAGTCACCTTGACGTGGCCCTTGGGAATCTTGGTGCCGAAGTCAAAGACGTTGCGCTTGTCATTGCCCGGCCAGATGTTGACGCGCTGGTTGACAAGTTCGTAGCCCTGGTCGATGACCACGAGGGTCTGGCGGCCGGAGGTGACCTGGAGATTTTCAATGGGGCTCTTGCCCAGGTTTTCGCCACCCAGATAGACGTCGCTGTTAGGCGGATTGGTAATGATGGTGACGACTGCCGGCTTGTTGCGAGGAGGTGGATCGTCGTCGGCCACGGCTGCAGTGAAGAGGAAAGCAACCATCAAGGCGAAAATGGAAAGTTTTTTCATGGATTTAACTCCTAATTATAGTTTGCAATCTAAAATACAAAGATTTTTAAAGAATTTACATCTTTTAATGAAAATTTTTTTTGAAGTATGCCAAAAAAGGAACTACTTTTGCCAATATGAAAGCACTTTACCATAAAATTCGCACTTTGGCGGGGAAAAACTACGGCTTGTACAAGTCCTTGGCGGAAAAATCCTGGGATTTCGGGGACTTTTCCCTGGAATTCCTACATGTCCAGGGGGATCCCTTTGCCCCGGCATCACGAGTTATGATAAAGGCGAACCTCCAGATTCTGGGTTACCCTTCGGAATGGGGCGTAAGTTTCGAACGTCGTCTGGCCTTGAGCGACTTTTTGCACCGGCGCATGAGCAGGGTAGTCAAGGAAAGGTACCCGGACAAGGACGGGGCCGTTGTCTTTGAGGGGGTTGGACCTGAAATGCTGGTGCGAAATTCCCTGTGGATAGACAACGGGGAACTTCGGGCGGTTTTGCAGGTGCGGCTTCCTGGCGAAGGCCGTAAAATCCAGGCCGAGGCGGCTTCCGAGATATTGACCATGGTGCTGCCGGACCTGGTTTCGGCGAGCCTGTACAATGAAGGTGGCTGTATCGGTGGTAATCGACGCGAAGAGGGTGTTGTTCCTGAACTTGAGGCCCACCACCGGGTGCTTGCGGACCGTTCCGCGGTGCTTTTGGAACTGGAAAAGCAAGGGCTTTGCGCCTTTGTTCCCGATGGTGCGGTTCTGCCTCGGGCTTCGGGCATTTCGCAGGAGCCTATGGAGGGGGCGATTCCCTTTGAGTCT
>JABUUR010000318.1 GCA_021443065.1 Fibrobacter sp. | reverse complement strand
CGGTCGAAGATCCAGGCGAGAACGCGAGAGTTGTCGCCGTAGCCAGGCCACATGAAGCCGCCCGGCAGATCCTTGTTTTCGTCGTCCTTGCGGAACCAGTTGACGTAGAAGATCTTGGGGAGCTTGTCTTCGGTAGACTTCTTGCCGATTTCAATCCAGTGCTTGAAGTAGTCACCCATGTTGTAGCCGCAGAACGGGAGAATTGCGAACGGGTCGCGACGGATCTTGCCAACTTCGGCTGCGTTGATGGTGGAAGCGGCGGTGATTTCGGAACCCACGATGGAGCCGAGGAAAACGCCGTGGTTCCAGCTCAGGGACTGGTGGACCAGAGGAATGGTGGACGGACGGCGGCCACCGAAGAGGATTGCGGAGATAGGAACGCCTGCAGGATCTTCCCATTCAGCTGCAATGCAGGGGCACTGGTTTGCAGGAGCGGTGAAGCGGGCATTGGGGTGAGCCATTTCTTCGCCCTTGGGAGCCTTGTCCTTGGGGAGAGCGTCGCGGGTATTGCCCTTCCAGTCAACCAGCTTGCCGGTTGCAGGATAGCCGATGCCTTCCCACCACACGTCGCCGTCTTCGGTGAGGGCGCAGTTGGTGTAGATGGTGTTCTTTTCGGCAGAGATAAGAGCGTTCTTGTTGGATTCTGCGGAGGTGCCCGGGGCAACGCCGAAGAAACCTGCTTCGGGGTTGATGGCGTAGAGACGGCCATCGGCACCGAACTTCATCCATGCAATGTCGTCACCGATGGTTTCGACCTTCCAACCGGGGATGGTGGGAATGAGCATGGCGAGGTTGGTCTTACCGCAAGCAGAGGGGAAAGCGCCGGTGACATACTTGACTTCGCCCTTGGGGTTGGTGAGCTTGAGGATGAGCATGTGTTCAGCCAGCCAGCCTTCGTCGCGAGCGAGAACGGTAGCGATACGCAGGGCAAAGCACTTCTTGCCAAGCAGGGCGTTTCCACCGTAGCCGGAACCGTAGGACCAGATGAGCTTCTGGTCGGGGAACTGGGAGATGTACTTGTGTTCCACGTCTGCGCAGGGCCATACGCCGTTGTCCTTCTCGCCGTTGTTGAGAGGCTTACCCACGGAGTGCAGGCAGGGAATGAAGGATGCGTTGGGATCGGCGTTGAAGATGTCCAGGACCTTCTTGCCAGCGCGGGTCATGATGTCCATGTTCAGAACGACGTATTCGGAATCGGTGATTTCGATACCGTTCTTGGAGATGTTGGAGCCGAGGGGACCCATGCAGAAGGGAATCACGTACATGGTGCGGCCGTGCATGCAACCCTTGTACAGGTCGCGCATGGTCTTCTTCAGTTCGGTGGGGTTGATCCAGTGGTTGGTGGGACCTGCATCTTCTTCGTCGATGGAAGAGATGAAGGTACGGGATTCAACACGGGCCACGTCAGAGGGGAGAGAACGGAACAGGAAGCAGTTTTCCTTCTTGGCGAGCTTGGTAGCAAGACCAGCGTCGACACACTTCTGCATAAGAGTGTTGTATTCTTCAACGGAACCGTCGGTAACAACAACGTTGTCCGGTTCGCACATTTCGATGACTTCTTCAACCCAAGCCTTGATCTTCGGGTGCTTGATGTCGTTAAGAGTAAGAGACATTATTTAGCTCCTATTTGGTTAATGTTAAGGCGACCTGGGTGCGTGGTTAGCGCACAGTCCGCCCCTTCGAGATTTTTCGAACGGTGAAAATGTACAAAAATTTTGATAAAATGAACATAGGATTTTTTCCAAAATGGAGGAAAATCACACGGGGTCGAACAACCATGGGTGGACGAAATGTCGCCCGGGGCAAAAGTTTTTTTTGAAATTTTGCGTTTTTCTTGCGTTTTTCATAAAAAATTCATAGATTATGGCATGTAATTTTTTGTTTTATATCTTTCGAGGAAATATGAGCTGGTCCTATTCAAGGGAACATCAAAAGAATATTCTCTGCATGATCATGGCCGGGGGCCAGGGCAGCCGACTGCAGCCCCTCACCCGCGACCGCGCAAAGCCCGCCGTACACTTTGGCGGAACATACCGCATTATCGACTTCGTCCTGAACAACTTTATCAACTCCGGAATTTTCAAGATCAAGGTCTTGACCCAGTTCAAGTCCGACTCCTTGAACAAGCACATTTCTGCTGCCTGGAACCTGAACGCAAGCCTGGACCAGTACGTGGACCTGGTTCCTGCACAAATGCGCACCGGCGACGAATGGTACCGCGGTACCGCCGACGCTATTTTCCAGAACATCAACTTGATTACCGACGAACGTCCGGACCTGGTGGCAATCTTCGGCGGCGACCACATCTACAAGATGGATATCAACCAGATGATTGACTTCCACCTTTCCCGTGCGGCCCTTCTCACCATCGCGGCAATTCCCGTGCCTGTCAAGGAAGCCAGTGAATTCGGCATTATCGAAGTGGACCAGGACAACCGCATGATCGGTTTCGAGGAAAAGCCCAAGAATCCCAAGGAAATGCCGGGCCGTCCCGGATGGTGCCTCGCCTCCATGGGCAACTACCTTTTCACCAGCAAGTTCCTGGTGCGCGAACTGATGAAGGGAGCCTCCAACGGGGCTACCGACTTTGGCAAGCACATCATCCCGGCCCTCTACAAGGATTACCCTGTCTACGTCTACGATTTCAACACCAACATCGTCCGTGGCGAACAGGCAAGCACCAAAGGATACTGGCGTGACGTAGGTACTTTGGATGCATTCTTCGAAGCCAACATGGACCTGTGCTCCGAAAATCCGCCCTTCGACCTGTACAACAACTACTGGCCTATCCGCACCTTCAACTGGAACCAACCTCCCGCACGGTTCTTTGCAGGCGACAACGAAGCCCACCAGGGAGCGGCGATTGACTCCATCGTTTCTGCAGGCTGCATTATCGGCGGCGGTACCGTGGTCAAGAGCATTCTCTCCCCGGGAGTCACCATACAGAAAGATGCCGTGGTAGAGGAATCCATCCTTTTCCCCAACGTGACCATCGGGCCGGGGGCGAAGGTCCGTCGCGCAATCATCGAAAAGGGCCTGCATATTCCCGCTGGTTTCGAGATCGGCTACGACCTGGAACGGGACAAGAAGATGTTCCACGTGACCGAGTCCGGCATCGTGGTGCTTGCTAAAGATACGATTATCAAGGCTTAAGAGCGGCGGCGCAACGCGCCTAGAGGTATGAGGGCGGCGGCAAAGCCGCCTGTAGCTGCGAGCATATAGTTCGTTGCCGAGGGTTGACCGCTCAAAATGCTCGTTGCAAGCGAACTCATTGCCCACTCCTCAAAGCTCGCGTAGCGAACGACCCCACCGCTCACACCTCACTGCTCACACATCAAAGCGCACACAGTGCGCGACCTCTGAGCGTAGCGACCTCAAAGTGCGTAGAGATCCCGGCTCCGTGGCCGGGATGACATCAGTGCTCAGAGCGTAGCGACCTCACAGCTCACACCTCAAAGCGCACACTGTGCGCGACCTCTGAGCGAAGCGACCGCAACGTGCTAGAGATCCCGGCTCCGTGGCCGGGATGACACCTGCCCTCAGAGCGAAGCGACCTCACTGCTCACACCTCATAGCTCGCGTAGCGAGCGACCTCTCCGCTCAAAGCACGCACCGCGTGCGACCTCTGAGCGAAGCGACCTCAAAGTGCGTAGAGATCCCGGCTCTGTGGCCGGGATGACACCTGCCCACAGTGCGAACCGTCCGCAAAGTGCGTAGAGATCCCGGCACTGTGGCCGGGATGACATCAGTGCTCAGTGCGCAACGGTTTCACCGCCCACTGCTCAAAGCACGTACCGCGTGCGACCTCACAGCTCACCGCTCATTCTTTTTCTACATTTATACTGTATGTCAGACGAAATTACAAGCACCCTTTCCCAGAAGGTGCAAGATATTGCCAAGTCC
>JABUUR010000110.1 GCA_021443065.1 Fibrobacter sp. | reverse complement strand
AGGCACTTGAAAAAACGCAGTGGCATTGTGGCCCGGGAGTTGCATTTGGCACTGAAGGTTGCCGTAGAAAGGCCGACGCAGTACGAGGACTACATGCAGGTTCGCATGATCAAGACCTTGCGCTACATGCAGCAGGGAAATCACGTGGTTTCCATGATGGCTGCCGCAGCCCCGCTCCTGGGGCTTTTGGGAACGGTGACGGGCATGGTGTCCACCTTCGATGTGATTACTTTGTATGGAAACCAGAATCCCGTGCTTATGGCAGATGGTATTTCCGAGGCGTTGATTTCTACTCAAAGCGGACTTTTGGTGGCGTTCCCCTTGACTCTTTTAAAACAGCGTCTGGACGAACGTATCGAAATTCTTTCGCAGCAGTTGCAGTTGGGGGCGACGGTCATCGAAAACTTTATTTCTGGAAAGCCTGAAACATAATCGGGGAGAGCTACTTTATGAACTTTAACTTGCCGCAGCGTAAACAGAAGGATATGGGCATCGATATGGGCCCCCTGATGGACATCGTGTTCATTCTTTTGATTTTCTTTGTGGTGACTTCCAGTTTTACCCGCGAGACCGGTGTGGACGTGACGAAGCCCGAAGCCCAGAGTGCAAGCCAGCTTGAAAAGGAGAACATCCTTATCGCCATTACTCGTGAAGGTACGATCCATATTAATGAGCGCCAGGTAGATTTGGCTAGCCTCCAGGATATTCTGAAACAGACCTTGGCGAAAACCCCGGACCGGGAGGCCGTTGTCATTGCGGACAAGGGTGCAGAAACTGGCGTGCTGGTGCAGGTTATCGATGCCTGCAATATGTCGGGCGTAAAGAAGGTCTCCATTGCCGCTCAGGCTGATTAAAACCATTCTGGAGCAGGGCCGAACGATGAAAGTATTAAGCAGAATCATAAAGGGAATCTTGAAGCTCCTTAAGCGTTTTTCTGTGCTTACGGTAGCAGTACTCAGCAGTCTACTGCTTGTTTTTTCCGTGACCCTTGCCAACTTGTTCCTTACCGGAAAGATTTTTCATGAAAAGAAATTTGTCAAGACCGAAGTGGCGGTGAAAAAGACGGAAGAAGTAGAAAAGAAGGTGGAAAAGAAAAAGCCCACCCGCAAGCCTAACCGCCAGAAATCAAACTCCCGTTCGCCCAAGGCTGGCCCGCGGTTGGCCATGAACCTGGGGCCTGTGGGCGGTTCCGGTGGAGCGGTCATTAACGAGGAGCTTGTTTCAGATTTCAAGGGCGGAAATTTCAGCACGGAAAACGGAGACGTGGATAAAAAGCCCGCCAGTCGCAGCATGCCAAATTTCCAGGTGCCCGCCCAACTTCGGGAACGTGAAATTGACGCGACACTGCGTTTAAGTTTTTGCGTAGATGCCAGCGGCCGCGCCTACGATATACGGATTATCGAAGAAACTCCCTCCGGTACGGGCCTTGCCCAGGCGGGTAAGGATGCGCTGGCCAGAATGAATTTTGAACCTGCCCAAAAAGACGGAAAGGCCGTTCCCTATTGTGGAATGGAGCAGCCCTTCGAAGTGAGGTTCCATGATTAAACTGCGTCATGTCATCCCGTTTTTTTCGCAAGTCTTTTCTATGCCAAGGTGTATCATCCCGAGCTTTCGTGCTGTCATCCCGGGCTTTCATACTGTCATCCCGGGCTTGACCCGGGATCTCCTTTGGACGATTCTTTTCGCTTTATTTTTAACAACATCCCCCTTTGCCGCCCAGCAGGCCGCCGACATCGTGGACCGCGCCAACAACCTGTACCGCGAAGGCCGCTACAAGCAGGCCGTCATCCTTTACCGCAAGGCGTTGGACCGTGGTGCAGACCCCGTTGCGGTAAGTTTCAACATCGCCAACAGTTATTACCAGACAGAGCAATACGCCGAGGCCGCCGCCAGTTACCGCAAGGCCGTAGACTACTCCAACGGAAAATTCGCCCCCGCCCTGTTCAACATGGCGAGCGTATTCTACCGTCTCAAGCAATATCCGGAATGTGTGGCAGCCTACCATCGCGCCCTAAAACTGGACCCTGAAAATGTATCTGCGTGGCTGTTCCTTGGCGAGGCCTACAGCAGGACGGGGGATAAGGTGGGGGCGCTTCGAGCCATCGAAAAAGCATTCCAGCTGGACAAAACGGATGTAAGCATCGTGTACCAACTTTCCGAGGCGAATATCGCCATGGACGATTTTGAAAGTGCAATCGCTGTCATTCGTGAAGGGTACGCCGCCCATCCCGAAGAAACGGACTTTCTGATTTACCTGGGTGACGTTTACCGTCTCAAGAAAGATTACGGCTTGAGCGCTGGAGCCTACCGCGAAGCCTTGAGTATACATTCCGACGACGTGGCCACCATGTACAAGTTGGCGGATGTGCTTGTGGAAGATGAAAAGCCTTTTGTGGCCATGGATGTCCTTACGAACATTCTTTCCATCAAGCCGGATTTTGGCGATGCCGCCATCTTCCTGGGCAATCTGGCCTATGATGCCCATTTTTGGGAACGCTCGGAATCCGCATATGAAATGGCCGCCAAGTCCGGCAGTGTCGAAGCCGTATATGGCTTTAAAAATCTGGCCTTCGAAGCCCGCGGCCAAAAGCGCAATGACGAGGCCCTTCGCCTGCTGGAAAAGGCTCGAGGTTTCTATCCCGACGACCAGACCATCGAGGCCGAAATCCTTGAACTTCGGGATGGCCCATAGAAAATAATTTTTTTTCAGCCGTCAGCTATCTGCGATGAGGTCGCTCCGCTTTGAGTTCTGTGTTCATACCTCTAGGCTTTAAATTTGCCTAGCAACAAGGCTGACAATTTTTTCGATGGCTGCTTCGGGATCCATGTCGGTATCGCCGCCTGCGGCCCGTATATGTCCACCGCCGCCGAATTCCTTGGCGATGGCGTTTACGTCTACCACGTAGTTCGAGCGCATGCTGATTTTGAACTTTCCATTGACGGGGTACAGGAATATGGTCACCTCGGTGCCGCCCACTTCGCGAAGGGTGTCGATGACGGAACCCAGCTCCGGTGCAGAAATGTCAAACTGCTTCATTTCCTGCTCTGTAATGAAGGAGTGGATCACCTTGCCCCCTAAAGCCAACTTGCTTTTTTGCATGACATAGCCTGTGGCCAATGTCTGCTTGTAGGTGCGGGTATAGTAGGTGTCGTTGATGATTCGTGCGAAGTCGATGCCCTTGTCTATAAGTTCGCCAACGGCATTCATGGTCCGCTTGCTGGTGCAACTGAACTTGAACGCCCCGGTGTCGTGGACAATTCCCAGGTAAAGGCTGTTGGCTGTGTTCTTGTGGATACGTTCCCTGTCCAGTTGGAAAAACAAGACTTCGCTGGCGGAACTTGCCTCTGGTTCCACAATGTTCACGTCGCACAGGTTCCTGGGATTGCTTATATGATGGTCGATGTTGCAGGTGTGTTTCGCCTTTTCGAAACATAAGGCACCGCCTGCACCGATCCGCTCGAAGGAGGGCGTGTCCATCAAAAACGCCAGGTCCACTTCACGGCCGTCGTATTCATGGCAAACAAGGTCCGCGCCGCGAATCAGGCCGTAGCAGGCGGGGAATCCTTCGATGAAAACGGTAGCCTCGGTTTCGGGATAGTTGTCCTTGATGTAATTGTAAATGCCGAGGGTAGAGCCTACGCAGTCCCCGTCGGGGCGCACATGGCCGAATATGGCAACAGTCTTTGCCTTGCCTAGTATTTCATCGATAATCATATTCAATCCCTTTTTTACTCCAACAAAGATATAAAAAAGTTTTATCTTGTTCCAAAACAAGAATAAGGAATTAATATGTCCAAGTTGATGCGCTCCATTTCGGGTATCCGCGGTATCGTTGGCGACACCCTCACTCCCCAGGTCCTTCAAAGCCACGTTCGTGCATTTCTGGAAATTACAAAGGCAAGAAAAGTCGTCATCGG
>JABUUR010000129.1 GCA_021443065.1 Fibrobacter sp. | reverse complement strand
GAAAGAATTTTTCCGGAGTGGGGGATCACCACGTTGTTTGCACGTGCAAAACGGGTGATGGAGTCCAGAAGCACGACAACGTCCTTTTGCTGTTCCACCAGGCGCTTTGCCTTTTCAAGAACCATGGTGGCCACGCGGGCGTGATGGTCGGGAGGCTCGTCAAAGGTGGAGGCTACGACTTCCGCCTTCAACGCGGGGTTCTTTTCTACCAGTTTGCCCACGATTTCACGCATCTCGGTCACTTCTTCGGGGCGCTCGTCGATGAGCAGCACCATGATGATGCATTCGGGATGGTTTGCGGCGATGGCGCGGGTCATGTTCTGGAGGAGAATTGTCTTACCGGTGCGGGGAGGTGCCAAGATGATGGAACGCTGGCCCTTGCCGATGGGGCAGAACAAATCCATGACGCGGGTGGTCAATTCTTCCTGGTCGTGTTCCAGACGGATTTTTTCGTTGGGATGAATCGGGGTGAGGTATTCGAATGAAACACGGCGCTTGGTTTTTTCGGGGTCGTCGAAATTGACCTTGTCTACACGGCGCAGGGCGTAGAACTTGTCTCCGTCACGAGGCGGGCGTGCAAGGCCTGCGACGGTATCGCCTACCTTAAGGCCGAAGCGGCGGATGAGGTTCTGGCTTACGTAAACGTCGTCGGGGCCCTGCTGGTAGTTGAATTCGGTATTGCGGAGGAATCCGTGGCCCTGGGGAGTGACTTCCAGAAGGCCTTCGGCGTAAACGATGTTGTTTTCGTTTTCCAGGCTCTGGAGCAATAAGCCCAAGGACTGCTTGCGGTAGCGGCGGAAGTCCAGGTTTTCTTTTTGGCTGGCCAGTTCCTGCAAGTCGCTCATGGTCATCTTGCGGTACTTGGCCCAGCAGTCGCGGGCCTTGCACCAGGCCTCGGAATCCGGTTCGGGCAGCGGGACGGCGTCTTCTGCTTCTTCTTGCTGCTGGGGGCGGTTGTTGCGATTGTTCTTGTCGAATTTGTTGAATTTATTTCTTTTGTCGAACTTGTTGTAATGGCCGTTTTGCTGGTTGCGCTGCTGATTTCTGTCTTCGCCTTCGGCGTTTTCGTTGCCGCCGTTATTTACGCCGGGTTCACCGTTTGCGTTTGCTTCGCCATTTACAACACCGTTTATTACGTCGTTTATTTCGTTATTTGTATTAGAATCGATATTTGTATTTATTTCGGTGTTTACAGGATTTTCTGTAGAATTACCAATAGCTTGAATTTGTTTTTCAGCTGAAATATCTTCTGATTTATTTTCGAATATATTTTCTCGTATTTTTCCAGGAACAAATTCATTGTTTTTTTCAGAAGAATTTAGTTCCTCGTTGTTTTTTTGTTCGAATTTTCTCTTGTTTCTATTTTCGTCGGATTTCTTTACATCATTGATATTTTGTTCTTCTGTGGGTTTTGAAGAATCTTCGACCTTTTCGACTTTTATTTTGGGCGGACGACCTCTGGGTCTTGAAGGCTTGGCTGCTTGCTGTGCGCTCTTTGGCACTTCGATGCTGTTTGCGACTTCGGGAGGAACTTCGATACCAGTTTCTTGCTGTTCTGCTAAAGGAATATTCTTTTTTGTGGGAGCCACGTTGGAATCCTATGTTATGTGAGAAAATAAGACTGATTTAAAAAAAACACTTGACCCAAATATTATGGGTTACGGCTCGACAATGTACAGAAAAAATACGATACACCGTCAAGATGTGCATAAGATAATTAAAAAAGCGGTTTTTGTCATATAAAAAAATGAATTTTTATGAAAAAATTACAAAAGGACATGTCTTACGGTCACAAATGTTTATAAAAACTTTTTTTGATGGGCTCGTGGCAACTTGAATATCTATATTTTGACTGTGGATTCATTAGAACGTGTATTTATAGCCCTAGGGTCGAACATTCCCAACCGCTCCCTGCATTTGAACGAAGGCCGTGAGATGCTTCGCAAGGTTTCTGCCGGTGGTTGGAAAGAAAGCCCCGTCTACGAGACGCCTCCGGTCGGTCCGGAAGGCCAGGGCCCTTACTTGAACCAGGTGGTTACCTTTTGGTATTCCGGTTCTCCAGTGCGTTTGTTGAATTACTTGAAGGGTGCCGAGCTTGTCTTGGGACGAAAGCCTAGGGGCCATTGGAATTCCCGGGAAATAGACCTTGACCTGCTTTATTTTGGAAAAGAAACGTCCCTAGGTACTCCAAAGCTTCCGCATCCACAGATTGTTAATCGCCAGTTTGTCCTTGTCCCCCTGAACGATGTGGCTCCCGAGTGGGTCGATCCTCAGATGGGGCTTCAAGTCAAGGACATGCTGGATAATCTCCTCGCCAAGGAGGGGAAGATTCCGTTCCGCGTCGTAACCTCGGAGGAACCTTGATATGTTGACCGAAAAAGGCGTTCATTTTCTAGCCATCGAAGGTGTCATCGGTGTTGGCAAGTCTTCTCTCGCAAAGATCATTTCCGACCGATGGAAAGCCTTGTTCATTGAAGAAAACTTTGCCGAGAATCCTTTCCTGGAAAAGTTCTACCAGAACCGGGAAGCCTACGCCTTCCAGACCCAGTTGTTCTTTTTGCTGGATCGCCATAAGCAGTTGCAGAACTCCGCTCTACAAAGCGACCTGTTCCACGACCTGCTCGTAAGCGACTACACCTACGAAAAAGACCAGATCTTTGCCGCCCAGAATTTGCAGGAAAGCGAATACGCCATGTACGAACAGGTGGCTACCTCGCTCAACAAGGATATTCCCCGCCCTGACTTGGTCGTGTACCTGCAGGCCAGTGTGCCGACTCTCTTAGACCGTATCCATGGTCGCGGTCGTTCCATGGAAAAATCCATCGAGGGCTCCTACTTGCAGTCCCTGATGGATAGATATGATCATCATTTTTGGAACTATCCCTATTGCCCGGTGTTGATAATCAATACGGACAATATCGACTTTGTCCATAACGAAGACCATCTGAATCTCGTGCTGGATGCCATCGCAGCCTGCCCGAAGCAAACGACTTATTTTGTTCCAGAAGGTAAATAATGCAAATCATCAAGACAATCGATTCACTCCGTCAGGCTTTAAAGCCCCTTGCCAAGCAGGGCAAGTCCATCGGTCTCGTTCCGACCATGGGCGCTCTCCATGCGGGGCATGGCGCCTTGATTAAGGCTTCTGTGAAAGATTGTGACGTTACTGTTGTCAGTGTATTTCTGAACCCCATCCAGTTCGGTAAGAACGAAGACCTGGACAAGTACCCCAAGCGCCTAGAGGCAGATGCAAAACTTGCGGAGTCCATCGGCGCGGACTTTGTCTTTGCCCCCTCTGTCGAAGAGATGTATCCGGATGGCGACCCCTTGACCATGGTCCGCGACGAAACCTTGGAAAGCCTTTACTGCGGAGCCTACCGTCCGGGTCATTTCCGCGGGGTTCTGACCGTTGTATCAAAACTGTTCTTGATTTCTGGCGCCCACCACGCGTACTTCGGCGAAAAGGACTACCAGCAGGTGTTCCTGATTGAACGTATGGTAAAAGACCTTTGTTTCGACATCCAGATTCATCGTGTGAAAATCGTTCGCGAAGAATCCGGACTTGCGCTTTCCAGCCGTAACGAATATCTGACCGACGAAGAGAAGGCTCGCTCCCTGGGGATTAGCCTTGGCCTTAAGCAGGCTAAGGAGGCCTACGATGACGGAGAACGCAGTGTGGTAAAGATTCGCGATGCGGTGGTAAAGTCCATCTTGGCCAATCGCGGACAGGTGCAGTTTGTCGAAGTGGTGAGCCAGACCACCTTGCAGAAATTTGCCGCGGGCATGTTGGGCCCTGATGACAAGGCAGTCATCCTGGTGGCTGCGTTCTTCGGAAAAACGCGACTGATCGATAACATTGAGCTGAACTGACTACTAGTAGGTAGTAGTTGGTGGTTGCAGCTTCGCTGCCAAATTATTCGGCTCGGCACTAATAGTTATCAGTAGTC
>JABUUR010000179.1 GCA_021443065.1 Fibrobacter sp. | reverse complement strand
GTTCGAGTCCAAGTGAAGCAGCGAAAGACCTGTAACGAAAGTTGCAGGTCTTTCTTTTTTGTTAAAGTTTTTGCGGGACTGACTGTGATTTAGCCGAAATACAAAAAAGCCCCGATTGCTCGGGACTTATGCGCCTCATTTATAGGCTTAGTAGAGAGAGTCCTATTTTGTGCCGGTGGGGAGTTGTGCGCCGTACTTGGGCATTGCGCCGAAAAGCTGGTACATTTCTTCAACCGGGTAGTGGTTTGCGTACATGGTTTCGGTACTTTGGATGGTACCCACCTGGTTCATGCCCATGGCGGAGCGGAACAGGTTTGCAGGAGAGTTTGGGTCGAAGTCCGTTTTTTCCGTGTAACTTGCAACCAGAAAATTTTCCAGATAGTTTTTGTTGATCTTGGAGCCGAACGCCTTCACGTCCTTAAGGCTGATGTTGCCTTGCATGGAATTGTATCCCGGTTCCCCTTCGATGTCTTCGAACTCGTCTACTCCGATGAATTTGATGCTGGGACTGATGGTAAAGGATAGGTCGCCACGCTTGTTCAGGAAGAACAGGTTGTTGTCAATCTTTATGTCCTTGGTCTTGTCATCGCCCTTGGTCATGTCCAGTCCGGAGAACACGCTAAGGCCCACGATGTTGTCATGGAAGTTGCAGTTGAACTTGGCGTTGCAACGTACTCCGTAACCCATGTCCACCATTTCGCTGGTGCGGGTCCAGGTGAAAAGGATTGTGTTGTTGGCCACTTCCAGGTTGGCGATGTTTGCTGTGCTCTTGTTGAATTGGTCTGCCTTGGCACCGCTGATATCGATCGCGACCATTCGTGTATTGACAAAAACGTTGTTGATTACACGGACCTTACCTTCGGGCCATCCGCCAAGAATGCCGAAGTTGTCGCCGTTGGCGAAGGTGCAGTTCTGTATGGTGAGGTTGCCTGTGTTGTAGACGCCGCGGAGGTAAATCAGGGCCACTTCGCGGGAAGAATTTGCTTCCTTGGTGGTATTGTCAATGGTGAATCCCTTGGCTGGTGCCGAGGGGAGCAATTTCCCTAACGAGAATCCCTCGGGCTTGCCTTTCTCTGCATGGTAGGTGTTGGAATGGCCTTCGTCGATGGTGAGGCCGTCGATGACCATGTCGACACCTTTCTTGTTTTCAAAACTCAGACTGAGGATCCCCTTGCCGCTGGCCTGGTCGGAGTTGTTTTCGTTCATAGGCTGCAACTTGGTCACGAACTTGATGGGGTCCCGCTGGCTGAAGTCGTCGGAATAGCCGCCGATAATGCTTACGGGTTCGGTAACATCGAACCAGCCCCGCTTGGTCTGCCCCGGGTAGATGCCCTGTGCCACGTGGATCACGTCTCCTGCCTTGGCCTGTTTCAGGGCCTTCCAGAGGTTCTTGTAGGGGGCGGACTTGCTGCCGTCGTTGCCGTTGGCTCCGGTGTTTAAAGATACGTAGAGGTCTGCTGCCTGGACGCTGGTTGCGGCACCTGCGACGATTGCCAGGGCGGCGAGGAATTTTATACCCTTCATTTGATTTCTCCTTTCGGGAATAACTTGGAAAGAGGACTGGCTCTGCAAGTTTTTGTAATAATTTGATAAAGAAAATATAATAAAATTTGAGAACTGGAAATCCGGGAAGACAGTGGGCTACGTATCCATTTGTAGTTTGCGATTTTTATATATTTACTCCAAGATAGTTTATAACTGGGTTTATTATGCTGAAAAAATTTTTATTGATTCTCTCTGTTTTTGCAGTGTTTTCCTTTGCAGGCCCCATTTCTGTCGAAGGCCGCCTTACCGAGATTCCCGGCAAGATGCCCAGCAACGACTTGTACAGTTACGTCTACGTGTTCAAGTACAAGGTGCTTTCGGTGACTTCCGGCAAAATTGATGCCAAGGAAATCCTGGTGGGGGTGTACAACCCTCTGATTGCCCGCGGCAAGGTCAAGGACAAAATGGCGGACAAGTCCAAGGGCAACGTCGGCGAATTCAAGGCCAAGGCAAAGCACAAGTTGACCTTGATTCCTCTGGAAGGTAACTGGGACGGTGCCGTGGAAGACGAATACTTCGACGACGAAAGTCCACGGTACCTGGCCATCGAGGTCAACGAGTAAAATCGTCTGCCGCTGCTTTATGGTATTCTCTTCCCAGCTATTTCTGTTCTATTTTTTGCCCACCTTTTTGGTTGGCTATTTTGTGCTGCTTAAGTTGGGGGCTAGACATTCCTACCTGAATTTTTTCATTACGGTTTTCAGTTATGTCTTTTACGGCTGGCTGGAACCTTGGCTTGTGTTCTTGATGTTTGGCTCCACCCTGGTGGTGTATGTTGCCGGCAAGGTGATTTCTGCCGAGGGTGCCAGCAGGCGTAAGCGTAATCTTGGCTTGGCACTTGCGGTGGGCGTGAATCTCGGGGCCTTGGGCTTTTTCAAGTACTACATGTTCGGCATGGGGGCCATCAATTCAGTCCTTGTAAAGCTTGGCTGCGAACCTTTCTCCGTTATGACGGTCCTTTTGCCGGTGGGTATTTCGTTCTATACCTTCCAGTCCATGAGTTACGCCATTGACGTATGGCGCGGTACTGCCCCTCCTGTAAAGAACTTCGCCACCTTCGCTTGCTATGTGGCCCTGTTCCCTCAACTGGTGGCGGGCCCCATCGTGCGTTACAATACGGTGGCCGAGGAGTTGGAACGGCGCAAGCATACCCTCAAGAACTTTGTCCGTGGCATCACATTTTTCTGCTTCGGGTTTGCGGAAAAGATTTTTTTGGCAAACCAGGTGGGTGCCGTGGCGGACCGCGTGTTTGCGGCGGATGCGCCTGGGGTCCTCAACAGTTGGTGGGGCGCCCTGGCCTACATGTTCCAGATTTACTTTGACTTTTCCGCCTACAGCAACATGGCCATAGGCCTTGGCCTTATGCTCGGTTTTCATTTCCCCAGGAACTTTAACGGGCCTTACCGCAGCAAGAGCATTACGGAATTCTGGAAACGTTGGCATATTTCACTTACCAGCTGGTTCCGCGACTATCTGTACATCGCCCTGGGCGGAAACCGTGTGAGCAAGCCCAGGCTGTATTTCAACTTGTTCATGGTGATGTTTGTCAGCGGCGTGTGGCACGGCGCCAACTGGACCTTCGTGTGCTGGGGGCTTTACCACGCCTTCTTCATGATTGTGGAGCGGGCCCACAAGAAAAAGTCGCTGTATGCGGCCGCCCCAGGTTTTGTGCAGGTAATCGTCACCCAGGTCATTGTGTTGTTTGGCTGGGTGCTGTTCCGTGCAGACAACATTTCCGAAGCCTGGCGCATGTGGAAGACCATGCTCGGCCTTATGCCCGTCAGCGCCTTCGACAGCGTCCTTACGGCAGAAATCTTTACCCCCACCAGCGTGCTTTTCATGGCCCTTGCCGCCGTCTGCTCCTTCTGGAACCTGCGGTCTTACAACTGGTGCATTGCGGTTAAGCCCTACCGTGTGGTAATATCTCTGGGTGTTTTCGTACTGGCGATTCTTGCCTTGTTTACCCAGAGTTACAACCCGTTCTTGTATTTCCAGTTCTAGGGGGATCTTTTTTTATTTATATTTCTCCACATGAAGAAAGCCCTATTAATCCTGGTATTTTTATTTGCAGTTGCTGCACAAGCGAAAATTTTCGTTGATGTAACGGAGATGACATCTCAAGTGTTAAGCCCCGAAGAAAAAGTATTCGTTACCGACCAAATTCGGGGGGTGGCAAGTCAAGTGCTTCCCAAAAATGATTTTGGCGTGATGACACATGAAAATATCGAATCCGACAAGAATCTTGTGGCAGAGTACATTTGCCAGGGAAGGGTCGGCCAGATCGGGTCGAAACTTGCCGTGACCGTTGAACTTTTATCTGTAAAAGGAGGGGTGCTTGTATCGAGTATCAATTTTCGTGCGGATAACATAGATGGTGTGCTTAACGAATTGGAAAAAATGTTGCCGAACTTTTTTAAGCCGCTCCTTGAAAACCATGATGAAAGTCAGAGTTCT